>DTWD01000326.1 GCA_012963185.1 Acidobacteriota bacterium | reverse complement strand
TTTCGCGGTGAGTCGCATATCGGGTTGGACGGCCCATATTCTCGAGCAATATGCCAATAATCGGCTTATACGACCTCGAGCGGAATATACGGGGCCCGTTTACCCACAGAGATTTGTCCCACTAGATGACCGATAGATACTAGAACGGTCCTTGTATAATTGAGGTGTCTCACCTCGGCGCTCAATGCATCACAATCGCATACGGAACTTTTCCATTATCGCGCATATTGATCACGGGAAATCGACACTTGCTGATCGATTTCTTGAGGCGACGGGTGCATTGCGTCCTCGGGAAATGGAGGCGCAAGTTCTGGACAGCATGGACTTGGAGCGTGAACGAGGCATTACCATCAAGGCACAGTCGGTCCGGTTGTCTTACACGGCACAGGATGGCGAAGAGTACGTACTGAATTTGATCGATACGCCGGGTCACGTTGATTTCTCGTATGAAGTGACACGGTCGCTTGCTGCATGCGAAGGCGCTTTACTGCTGGTCGATGCTTCACAGGGGGTAGAAGCTCAAACGGTTGCGAATGCCTATTTGGCGGTTGATCGTAATCTTGAGATTATTCCGGTCATTAATAAGATCGATTTGCCAGGGGCACAACCAGAGGAAACAGCTCTGCAAATCGAAGAACTGCTAGGGCTCGATCCAGATCAAGCTTTATTGGCTAGTGCCAAAGAAGGACGAGGCACGAAAGAGATTCTTGAGGCGGTGGTAAATAGATTGCCACCACCGACTGGAGACCCAGATGCACCTCTTAAGGCTTTAGTTTTTGATTCGTGGTACGACGCTTATCGCGGCGTTGTAGTTTTGATCCGTATGGTTGACGGCGTCATTAGATCGGGAATGAAGATTCGACTAGTGGCCGCTGAACAAGACTACGAAGTCGAGCAAGTTGGTGTATTTGTTCCCAAACCAGAAGTCGTAGACCAATTGGGCGTTGGTGAGGTCGGTTTTCTGGTCGCGAATATCAAGAATGTTGCAGATGCCAAAATCGGTGACACGGTAACGGAGGTCAAGCGGCGCACCACTACTCCCTGTCCGGGCTTTCAAGAGATGAAACCGATGGTATTTGCCGGACTTTATCCGGTTGAGAGTCATCAGTATCCAGAGCTTCGTGACGCGTTAGAGAAACTCCGTCTTAATGATGCGGCGTTGTTTTTTGAGCCTGAAACATCTGCTGCTCTCGGATTTGGTTTTCGCTGCGGATTTCTTGGCTTGCTGCACATGGAGATTGTTCAGGAACGACTTGAACGCGAGTTTGATATGGAACTTGTCACAACTGCCCCTGGTGTGCTCTATCGCGTGACAACAACTAATGGAGACAGTTTTGAAGTTGATAGTCCTGCCAAATTACCCGATGCGGGAAGTATCCAACAGATTGAAGAACCAGTTATTACGGCGATGATTTTGACACCAGCCGAGCAGGTTGGTGGAATTCTTAAGTTGTGCCAAGAGAAACGAGGCGTACAGAAGAGCCTTGAATACCACGCGTCCCAGCGGGTCATGATTTCCTATGAATTGCCTTTCAATGAAGTAGTCTTGGATTTCTATGATCGCTTGAAGACGATTTCTCGTGGTTATGCCTCGCTTGACTATCATGTTAGTGGGTATTGGGAATCACCACTGGTCAAACTTGATCTCATGGTTAATGGTGACTCGGTCGATGCTTTGTCAATCATTGTTCACCGAGATTCTGCTTACACTCGGGGGCGAACACTTGCACGGAAGATGAGAGAGTTGATTCCGAGACAGATGTTTGAGGTTGCTATACAAGCAGCTATCGGTACACGGATCGTTGCCAGAGAAAGTGTGAAGGCGCTTCGAAAAAATGTACTTGCCAAGTGTTATGGTGGGGATATCAGCCGCAAACGAAAATTGTTAGAGAAACAGAAAGCGGGCAAGCGACGCATGAAGCGCGTCGGAAATGTAGAAATTCCCCAAGAGGCATTCTTGGCAGTACTTAAGATTGGTGATGACTAAAGTTCGACAGTCGGTGCCGTCGTTTCGGAAGTCGACGGCACGTGAATATTTTGAATCAATAGTGATTGCAGTAATCCTTGCGCTCTTTATACGTACTTGGGTCGTGCAGGCGTTTAAGATTCCGACTGGTTCGATGGAAAACAATCTGTTGGTTGGAGACCACCTGCTCGTCAACAAAGCTGTGTTTTCTCCGATTGCTTTTGATGTCGAGGCGACTGTGCTTCCAAATGGGCCTGTCGATCGAGGAGACATCGTAGTGTTTAAGTTTCCTCTTGATCCCGAACGAGATTTCATCAAAAGGGTCATTGGCCTGCCAGGAGAGAAGATCGAACTTCGTGATAAGACTGTTTACATTAATGATGAACCTCTCACTGAACCGTATCTTCCATCTCATATGACTCGTCTTGTGCCCGGTGCAGTAGCGGTTGCCCAGCGGGATAACCAT
>DTWD01000325.1 GCA_012963185.1 Acidobacteriota bacterium | reverse complement strand
TGGCTCTCGGGCTACAGCCCGTACTTCTACCCCAATTACGGAAATCCTTTTATCTCGATTCGCGACGATGGCGGTGGTTCACAGACGAGCCCTCGTATCATTGAGGATCGAGGCTACACCCGCGTCGCACCGCGTGCGATTGATCGCAACAGTGGCGGGTCGGCCTCAGGCCGTGGAATGAGCCCGGGGTCGACCACCGGTTCATCGGCACCGCGGTCCCGCGGTGGGGGTGGCGGCGGTGTCTCCTCGGGCGGCTACTCACGCGGTGGGGGTGGCGGCGGTGACGACGGTGGCGGACGCACTGCCGTCCCAAGACGTTAATAGCGGATCCCCCGGATCTCAATGACAACAACTTAACGCGCCCACAAACGCACTGCGTTCGAAGGAGCACTCACTGTGAATACCCATATCGCAAAGATCTTTCTTGCCGTTATCGCCTCTTATATGGTCGCGTTGGCAGTAACGTCCTCCTCAAAACCCGTGTCCGCGGATGAACACAGAGAGTGTGCCTGGACTCAAATTAAAGAGTTCGGCGCACCCAACATCGGCACGAACGGTCAGGTCGCGCTGGCCGAGAACTGGCAAATTTTATCGGAGGATGGCTGGTCACTGAAAACAGTCCGATCTGCCGGGATCGGTCTAGAGCAGAGTTATTACATTTTCGAAAAATGTGAGTGATGCAACTGTGCCGACCGACGCGGTACCCATACCGTTCATGGTTATTTGATCGGTCCCATTCACTCATCGAATGTCACTTCGAACATCGTTGGCCACAATTTACCTGTGATGTAAAAGCGGTCACGATCTGGGTCATACGCAATGCCGTTAAGTACATCGACACCGCGTGACTCTTCTGGTGTGAGCAGCCCGGACGCGTCAATATATTCGGTGACGTAACCCCTTGCCAGGTCGATGCGGAGAATAATGTCTCGCTGATATACATTCGCATATACCGTGCCGTCGACACACTCCAATTCGTTGAGTTGCATCTGGGGCACACCACGCAGCGTTACGTCAACCCCACCAATCTCTTCAAATGACTGAAGGTCACGAAAGGTAAGACGGCTTGACCCATTACTCATGATGAGTCGACGACCATCATTGCAAAGTCCCCATCCTTCGCCCCGATACCGGAAAGTCTCCAACTGATCAAACTCTTCGATACCCAGAGCAAATGCGCGCTGAGCTTTGTAGGTCAACATGACCAGACGGTCTTCGACTCGGGCAATTCCTTCACCGAAAAATGCAGGCGGAATCCCAACGCGTTGTTCAACATTGCCTGTCAAAGGGTCAAGCCGTCTCACATCCGACTGTCCATAGCGACCAGTACTCTCTAACAGCTTGCCCTCAAACAATATCAATCCTTGGGTGTATGCCGTTCTATCGTGCGGAAATCGTCTATGTACCTCAACCCGGAGCTCTCGAACTTGACCCCCTGACTGAAAACCGGAGGCGACCTCCGACCAAGACGGCAAGAAAATCCAGGCCGCCGCACCCAATACTAAGACCGGAAGAACAAAATTCGTAACGTACCAAGCCCAACTTTGAGGAGAACGGCGCCGTGTCGTTGAAGTGCAGCGCACAGATTGTCTCTTTCGTCTCACCTGCAGGCGTTCCTTGTTGTCCAGTAAGCCTAATCCAAACAAGCTTATTGCTCTTGAACTTCAATCTGTGCGAGGACTGGATAGTGGTCAGACGGGTATCGATCTTGGTCATTGGCAACCACCGTCTCGACGGACCGAACTGCGACCGGACCACCCACAAGGATCCAATCGATCCGTCCATCGGGCGCGTCCGCGGGTGGCCCGAATTCTCCGGATGTACGCGGTGGGCCATTCCGTTCCATCGCAACAACCCATGCATCTCTTAACCTATCGGCCGTGGCAGCTTCCCACGTATCGCTCATCTCAGCAACGGCATTGAAATCCCCAGTGACTACAATGGCACTGTCAGCCGGCAGAGTCGCCAGCCGAGACGTAATCATCCGCACAGATTCCAGTTGCCGTGGCCCGCGCCTGAGCGTCAAATGCGTATTAAACACATAGAAGCGAAGTCCCGTCTCAACATGGTGGAATTGGGCCCACGTCACAATACGCGATACATTACGCCGCCAACCTGATCCTCTCGGTCCCTCAGGAGTTGATGAGAGCCAAAAATTTCCGGACTCTATCGGGACGAGTTCTGCATGTCGATAGAAGATCGGCGTGTATTCACTAAGACCAGTGCCACCGTTAAGACCACGGTCTACTCCGAGCCATCGGTATTCGGGAAGCGCTTCCGATAAGTACTCGATTTGATCGGCAAGCGCCTCCTGGAGGCCCAGTACATGTGGCGCATGCCTGGCAATCGTGTCTACCATCAAGGCCTTGCGGTGAACCCACCCATTAGCACCATCGTCAATGTTGGACGTCCGAATATTGAACGTCATGACGCCAAGCGGTAATGGCCCTTCCGCCCTTGCAACCGAATTACAACAAACGAAAACGATGACCCCCGACACTAACGCCAAAAACATATCGACTATCCGGCGTGCATCTCTCACGTGTCTGGACACCATCGCCACAGTCTACCGTGGTCGTGGTCCAATCAACCAAAACCGAGGCTCTCTCAGAAATTAACTGCGCACTTAAGTTCCACGTCGTCGGGCTCGGTTGCAAAACGAGCTGCTTTTTGGGCTCGTCGCCGGGCCTTGACGAGCCGGTCGTATTTGCTGTCTCCAGTCAACCCACTGGAGCGCGGCACAATCAACCCATTCCCAAAGGTTAATTGGGGATCCTTCGCTCGGCGTTCACTCCGTCGCGTCCGCATCATACGACGCTGCTGCATCACAGCATGGTGACACCGTAGGCAAAGCCGAGGAGGTCGAAATTGTGAATCCTCCGACGATGTGACCTTTAATGTCAGACGGGCCGGCACTCGCCGGCAAACAACGCACATCTGTGATGATTCAGGTCGCGCCCTACTTGGCAGGGTCGAAACCGCCTCAGGTAAAACGGCTGGGGCCATCCGTTGTTCGTCACTGTGTTCCAAGAGGAGGGCTGTTGCTTCGTACTGATAAGACATTTCCATATCCTTTCTAGCTTCAGCCTACCGATGAGGGGTGACAGGCTAGGTCACACCTGCAGGATTTATTATGAATACATGTCAATGTCCTTTACGATCTCGCTCAAACCTGCACACTCTCTCATGAGTTTCTGAATGGCACGAAACAGCGAAGTCATCCGGCAGTGGATGATTCTTCGAGAAATCGAAGTCTCAAGTGGTATGACCATTCGACAATTGGCCGAGATGACGAATGTCACCACTCGTACAATTCGGCGTGATTTGGAAGCTCTCCAAGAAGCCGGTTTTCCTTTGTATGACGTCTCAGAAGATGGGCCGAAACGATGGAAACTCGGCCGCCGACCATTTCGCGAACTCGACCATACGGCATTTAATCTCGCTGAGCTCTCCGCACTCTATTTCAGTCGGGCTCTTGTCGAACGCCTGGCCATCCCCACATTCAAGGACGACCTGAAATCCGCGTTCACGAAGCTCGAATCCGCGCTCGGACCACGCATGCGTAAATATCTGGACCGACTCCCGCAAGCCCTACAAGCCAAAACAGAACCGGCACGCAAACACGATGACGACCACCACCGCAAAGTCACGGTGCGACTATTAGATGCCGTTTTGCATCAACGCCGACTGGCCATGCGGTATCACTCACTGGCGAGTAAGCGCGAAAAAACATATCGCATCGATCCATACCGCCTTGTTTACGCGCAAGGCGCCCTCTATTTATTTGCGTATGTCTCGCGTTACCAACAAGTGCGAACCTTTGCAGTCGAGCGCATTCGACAACTCACCCCGCTCGACGAAACCTTTACTCTCGTTGAGGACGTTACCGACACCGCATTTCCACACTCACTCGGCATTCACCATGGCAAGCCAGAACAGATTGAGCTTGAGTTTGCATCTGAAGCCACTCCGTATGTGCAGGAACGAACCTGGCATCCGTCCCAAACGATGACGCTCAAACAGAACGGCAACTTAGTCGTTACGATGAATGTCTGTCTCGATAAGGCGTTACAAAATTGGATTCGTAGTTTTGGGTCGAGTGTTTGCGTGGTCTCTCCACAAACACTCATCGACAACATCACCAACGACCTCGAACGCGCACGAACTCAATACCGAAAACAAAAGTAATGTCGAGACGAACTTTAGTTACTAGTCTTACCTTTGTCCTTGGCTTAATCGTTGGAGGCCTCGCCATTTCATTGTGGTCCACGCCACCACTCCCGACACGGACTGGCCAGGCACTGTCATTACATATACCAGAAGAC
>DTWD01000324.1 GCA_012963185.1 Acidobacteriota bacterium | reverse complement strand
CCAGGCAGAAGTCAAGAGACTTGAGAACTGCATCTGGGATATCTGCGAGATCCTTCTCATTATCTTTTGGAAGAATGATTGTTTTCAGATTGGCACGATGTGCGGCCAAAACCTTTTCTTTAACGCCGCCAATGGGAAGTACTTTTCCACGCAAAGTAATTTCGCCCGTCATTGCGACATCTCGTCTCGTTGGAATGCGAGTGAGTGTTGATACCAACGCGGTCGTAATTGTTATGCCTGCAGATGGTCCATCTTTCGGGATAGCGCCTTCAGGGACATGTACGTGAACATCAGTTTCCTTGTTGAATTCTTTCGGTATACCAAATTCTTCGGCTTTGGCCCGCACATAGCTCATAGCGGCTTGAGCGGATTCCTGCATTACGTCACCAAGTTTTCCAGTTAATGTTAGTCGTCCTTTGCCTGGCATTAGTGTGGACTCGGTAAACAGTAGCTCACCACCAGCTTCAGTCCATGCGAGGCCGGTTGCAATTCCGATTTCGTTTTCTTTTTCGGCCATGGTCGTTCGGTATTTCGGTATGCCGAGGTAGTTGTTGACTTTGTCGCCGCTTACTTCGATTTGGTAACCCTTGCCCTCAGCTACAACTTTTCTGGCAATCTTTCGACAGATTGATGAGATCTCCCGTTCTAAACTTCGAACCCCTGCTTCGCGGGTATAACGACGGATGACTGTTTCGTAAGTATCATCACTAAAGGTTACATTTTTTTCTGTGAGGCCAGTGGCCTTTAATACTTTAGGAGCTAAAAACTTTTTTCCGATCGCGATTTTTTCAGTTTCTGTGTACCCCGAGAGTTCTAGTACTTCCATTCGATCTCGTAGTGCCTGAGGAACCGTATGAAGGAGGTTTGCGGTACAGATGAACATCACATGAGAAAGGTCATATTCCGCATCGAGATAATGGTCAAGGAATGTGTTGTTTTGTTCCGGGTCCAGAGCTTCAAGCAAAGCAGCAGAGGGGTCTCCGCGAAAGTCCATCGACATTTTATCAACCTCGTCTAACAGAAAGACGGGATTAATCGTGCCAGCCCTTTTCATCATTTGAATGATCTGGCCTGGGAATGCTCCTATGTAAGTACGGCGATGCCCTCGTATTTCTGCTTCATCTCTCACACCACCTAGAGAGAATCTGACAAACTTTCTGTTAGTGGCACGTGCAATGGATTTTGCAAGAGAAGTCTTGCCTACTCCAGGCGGGCCGGTCTGTGTGAGTATGGTTCCTTTCGGTTTTCTGACCAAAGATCGAACGGCTAAGAATTCCAATATACGTTCTTTGATTTTGTCAAGACCGTAATGGTCTTCGTTAAGTATTAGTTGTGCCCGCTCAAGGTTTCGGCTTTCTCGAGTCCGCTTAAACCACGGTACCGCAATTAACCAGTCGAGATAGTTTCTCGATACGGTGGCCTCTGCAGACATCGCTGGCATCGCTTCTAGTCGTTTGAATTCGAGGATTGCCTTTTCCTCAACCTCCTTAGGCATCTTGCTCTGTTCGATTTTTTTCCGTAGGTCATCGGCATCGTCACCACGGTCTTCCTTGCGACCCAATTCGTTTTGAATCGCTTTCATCTTTTCGTTTAGGTAGTACTCCTTTTGTGCCTTTTCCATCTGTTTTTTAACTCGTGATTGGATTCGGCCGTCTACCTGTAGCTTGTCGACTTCAGTCTTAAGGATGGTTGCGATGCGCGTTAGTCGTTCAAGTGGTGAGATGATTTCGAGCAGGTTCTGTTTTTCCTCAACTCCAACGACCAGATGGGCGGCGATTGTGTCTCCGAGTTTGCTGGGGTCGTCTACTCGGACAGCCGCTATCATCGCGTCATATTGAAGGTTGTTGGATAGCTTGACATACTGTTCAAATAGAGACACCACTTTACTCATGGTGCCTTCTGTCTCCTCACTTGCCTCAGTTGGAGTATCAACTATTTTGGCGACGACACGAGAGAAACCCTTGTCTTCTTTCCATTCAATTGTTCGAGCACGTTCGACACCCTCAACCAAAACCTTCACATTCCCATCAGGGAGGCGAAGGCTTTGTACGATATTAGCAACACATCCCATCGTATATATATCGTTCGAATTCGGGTCGTCATTAGCAGCGTCTTTTTGTGCTGCTAGAAAGATACGTTTGTCTTGAGATAGCGCATGTTCAAGTGCGCGTGTTGAGGATGGTCTCCCTATAACAAAGGGCATCATCATGTGTGGAAATACCACGACGTCACGTAGTGGTACGATGGGTAGGGTATTGTAAGGTTCCATGCAGTCCGCGTTTCGTATCGGTTATCCAGCTTTTTCGATGAGGGTAATTGGTTTGTCCTTGGTTAAGACTGCCTCGCGTGTAATCACGCACTCAGACACATTTTTTTTCTGTGGTAATTTGTACATGATATCGAGCATAAGATCTTCGATTATCATGCGAAGTCCGCGTGCTCCGATCTTGCGCTTGAGAGCCGCTTCAGCAATTGCCTCGAGCGCGTCATCGGTGAAGCGAAGTTTCACGTTCTCGTATTCGAATAACGTTTGGTACTGTCGTGTGATGGCGTTGCGCGGTGCAACCAATATTTTCACTAACGCTTCACGATCGAGTTCGTCCAGTGTTCCTTGGACCGGTAGTCGACCAACGAACTCAGGGATAAGGCCGTACTGAATGAGATCCTCCGGCTCGACGTCATGAAGAACGGATCGAGCATTTGCCTGGCTCGACGATTTAATATCGGCACGGAACCCTAGCGCCTTTTGCCCGAGACGTCGCTGAATCATTTTGTCAAGCCCGATAAACGCGCCACCGCAAATAAAAAGGACATTGGTGGTATCGACTTGGAAGAATTCCTGGTGAGGGTGCTTTCTTCCGCCCTGGGGTGGGACATTAGCAACTGTGCCCTCAAGTATCTTTAACAGCGCCTGCTGAACGCCCTCACCAGAGACATCTCTGGTAATTGAAGGGTTTTCGTCTTTACGACAGATTTTGTCGATTTCGTCGATGTAAATAATGCCTCGTTGGGCCTTTTCGATATCTCCATCGGCTGCCTGAAGCAGCTTGAGAATAATATTTTCAACGTCTTCTCCGACGTACCCTGCTTCGGTGAGCGTCGTTGCGTCAACGATCGTGAACGGTACCGATAACAAGCGAGCGAGTGTCTGCGCTAGCAATGTTTTGCCAGTACCGGTAGGTCCAATCAGTAAGATATTAGATTTCGTAAGCTCTGTGTCGTGCTGGTTCTTTTTTGATTGTTTCTGTATTTCTAACCGCTTGTAATGATTGTAAACAGCGACAGCCAGTTTCTTCTTGGTAGCTTCCTGGCCGATAACATAGTCGCCGAGAAACTCATCGATTTCAGCTGGTATGGGTAGATTCTTACCAAGCGGTGATTTGTTTGCGACTCGGCTGTCGTCCGCAATGATGTCGTTGCAGACGTCGACGCACTCATCACAGATAAAAACGGTCGGTCCAGCGATGAGCTTACGAACGTCGTTTTGATCTTTGTTGCAGAATGAACAACGGAGAATTTTGTCGTCGTCGCTCTTTTTGCTCATGGGTATCCAGGCTACTTACGTTACGCGCGTTCGCGAATGACATCATCAATAATACCGTATTCGTGGCTCTGCTCGGCACTCATGATGTAGTCCCTTTCTGTGTCCTTGCCGATCCGCTCGAATGACTGCCCTGTATGGTGTGACAGGATCTCATTTAATCGCTCACGTGTGCGCAGAATTTCTTTGGCATGAATGTCAATATCGGTCGCTTGACCGCCGAGTCCGGTCATCAGTGGTTGGTGAATTACTATCTTTGAATTCGGCAGTGAGAAACGCTTTTTGGGGGCTCCGGCAGCAAGCAAGACTGCTGCCATTGACGCTGCTTGGCCTATGCAGGTTGTTTGTACGTCTGGTTTGATGAACTGCATAGTGTCATAAATCGCGAGTCCATCAGAAATAACACCACCAGGACTATTGATGTACAGCATGATGTCGCGGTCTGGATCCTCGGCCTCAAGGAAGAGCATTTGAGCGATGACAAGGTTTGCGAGACCATCATCAATAGGCGACCCTATAAAAATGATGCTGTCTTTTAGTAGACGTGAGTATATGTCGTATGCGCGTTCCCCTCGGTTAGTCTGCTCGACTACCATCGGAACTAACTGCGATTTGACTTCAGGTTTATTGTTCACTCATTACCTCTGGTCGTACCGGTGTTAAGAAAGACTTGGTGGTTATGGTGCATCAGTAGTTCAGCCTTACGCAGTAACAATCGTCGAACGCGACAACAGCAGATCGATGGCCTTTTCTCTTTTTAAACCAGAACGGAGCCGATGGATGCCGCCATCTTTTTCGATGAAAGCGCGGACTGCTGATGGCGCGCGCCCACTGGCTTCCGCTTGGCGTTCGATTTCCTGCGTGATGTCCTCATCCGTAAGGTTAATCTCCTCTCGGGAAACTATCGCATCCAGCATCAACGTGCTTCTGACGGCGTCCGTTGCCGCAACACGCTGTTGCTCTCGAAAAGCGTTCCAGTCGATGTTTGCTTCGCGCGGATCGATGTTTTGGTTCATCATGTGCCTCGCAAGCTGTTCGACGCGTCGCTCGATTTCTTGCACGATAAGTGCTTCTGGCAGGTCAGTAGTGAGCCGGCCCGCAAGTTGCCGAAGCAGGTCTTGTCGGACATCGCTCTTGGCTTCGATCTCGGCTTGTTGGCTGAGATCAGTTTCGACTTTCGCTCGTAACGCTGCCAGGTTCTCGAAGTCTCCTGCTTGTTTGGCGAAATCCTCATCGAGGACAGGCAGGACTCTCAGGCGGAGCTGCTTAACTTCGATTTCGTAAGCAGCCTTTGCTCCAGCAAACGATGAGACTTCATAGTCTTCAGGGAATGCTATGGTGAATGAGCTCGTATCACCTACTTTCAGTCCAATGAGCTTTTCGTCGAATCCCGGCGGATTGGACGCATGACCAATCTCTACCGATACATCGCGGTGTTGTTCGGGCTCGGTAGAAGAATCGTTATTTGAGTCAGCGGGCTGTTTTACGAGTCGTCGTTCAAGGTCTAGAGTTACCGTGTCACCGTGCTCAATATTACGTCCTTCTATCGGATCTAGCCGGGAGGCACGCAGCTGTAGTTGGTCCATTGCTTTATTCACGGCGTCTTCATCAATACTCACGGGTGTTTTTCTGAGTGTGAAGTCGTCATAGCGTCCCGGATCGACTGTGGGTAATGTCTCGAAAGTTGCACGGAAGGTCAAAGGTTGACCTTCGTTGATATTCACGTCTTGAACGTCAGGCGTGGCAATGGGTGTTAGAGTGCTTGACGCGAGGGCATCATCGACAGCCTTAGGAACGAGTTCTTGAGCCACATCATGTAACAGTTGCTCCCGAAAGCGCGCACGAATTAACTGAGCCGGGACTTTTCCAGGACGGAACCCTGGGATCTTTGCTGTTCGTCCGTAGCCTTTCGAATGACGCTCGATGGATTGTTCGACAGTATCTGCCGGAATCTCTACACTTAATTCCTGCCGGCACTCACTGATCTTCGTAAAATCTGTCTTCATTTATGGTGTCACTTGCCGAAACGGTCTTTACCGCGTGTTATGTTCTGACTGATCCGCGTCACCGTTACTAAAATGTGAGAGATTGGTGCGAAAGGGGGGACTTGAACCCCCATGGCCCTGCGGCCACCGGATCCTAAATCCGGCGCGTCTGCCAATTCCGCCACTTTCGCATCGACGCGGATGGCGCACGAATCGCTCTCGTTCTCCCTTTACATCAATCTAGCATACCGGCCGTCGCGATAGTAGTCTGCTTAGTTGGTGTCTATTGCATTTTTGTACTATCGATCTTATCGCAGCAAGATGACGGTAATGTGACAGGGTGATGGATT
>DTWD01000323.1 GCA_012963185.1 Acidobacteriota bacterium | reverse complement strand
GATTGCGATCTATTTTCATAGAGGTCACGGACGCAGGCCAGACATTGGCGAAGCGCTGACCTGGTATTACCGATCGGCGGTTGGTGGATACGCACGGGCCATGTTCAACCTTGGCATCGCGTACTGGGAGGGCTGGGGTGTTCGCAAAGATCACAAACTGGCAGTGTCCTGGTGGCGCATGGGCGCGGACAAAGGCGGAACCTCGTCACAGTACAACCTCGGTATCGCCTACCTTTCCGGCGACGGCTTGAACCAGAACACTGTCAAAGCCGTTTACTGGCTCACAAAGGCGGCAAGTGGTGGCTCAAAGAAAGCTCTCGCCGTACTTCAATCCTTATTCAAACGTTACCGCAACGCAAAACAGCCTCGTCTATTGAATACCTGACCCTGGAGACCGCACGATCCATGACTTTAATTGCCCGCACCTTAATCATTTTTTTTTCAATACTCCTTGTCAACACCACTGCTTTTTCCGCGTCCTCCAAAGAATTCGGCCGTGCCCTGTCTCCACAGAATGCAACTGCAGGGACTTTACTCGTGCAGTCAGATTCCGCCAGCCAACGGCGAGCCGTACCACTGCTTAACACCGATGTTTCAATCGACGTAACCGGCATGATCTCAAGAACCACCGTCGTGCAGCACTTCATTAATCCCAGTGAGCAGTGGCTGGAAGGGATTTATGTTTTCCCATTACCAACGATGGCAGCCGTCGACACGCTTCGCATGAAAATAGGAGAACGTACCATCGTCGGGCAAATCGAGAAACGCGCTGAAGCTCGGAGGACCTACAACAAAGCAAAGCAAAGCGGGAGAAAGGCGACACTTCTGGAACAGGAACGCCCCAACATCTTCACCGCGTCAGTTGCAAACATCGGACCCGGTGAAAAAATCGAAATACTGATCGAATATCAGCAGGAATTAACGTATGTGGACGGCGTCTTCTCACTGCGCTTTCCAATGGTCGTGGGCCCTCGTTACATACCAGGCTCTCAGACAGTGGAGGGGTTTTCAGGATCAGGCTGGGGCAAACCAACCCGCCAGGTGGCGGATGCCGCGCGTATCACCCCCCCGGTTGTTCGTCCTGAAAATGGCCCGATCAACCCGGTACGAATCAGGGCTCGCATCGATGCTGGCTTTCCTTCTCGAATCAAGAGTCCCTCACACCAGATCACAATCAAAGGCGATCCGCGTGTTAGCCAGATTGAACTGACTAACGGGGTTGTCCCGGCCGACCGGGACTTTGTGCTCAGTTGGCAACCGTTGCTCGGGAAGTCTCCCAATGCCGCCCTCTTCAGCGACGTCTTCAATGATGACACCTATGCTCTCATCATGCTGATGCCACCGACATCGGAAATCCCACCCACAGAACAGCTTTCCCGGGAAGCAATTTTCGTTATTGATACCTCCGGCAGCATGGACGGCCGCTCCATCGTGCAGGCGAGAGAAGCACTTCGCATGGCACTCGAGAGACTCTCACCAACGGACTCATTCAACGTCATTCCATTTAACTCTGATGTTTATTCGCTCTTTGGCTCCAGTCAAATGGCAACTCCAAAGAACATCGAATATGCAACCCGTCACGTGTCCCGACTCGAAACGAACGGAGGAACAGAAATGATGCCTGCACTCCGACTGGCACTGGGTAACAACCCCGCCAATCACAATAGTGTGCGGCAGGTATTCTTCATCACCGATGGTAGCGTCGGCAACGAATCTGCCCTTTTCAGTTACATCAAGAAAAATATAGGCCGAAGTCGCCTCTTTACGGTCGGCATCGGTTCTGCTCCCAATTCCTACTTCATGCGAAAGG
>DTWD01000322.1 GCA_012963185.1 Acidobacteriota bacterium | reverse complement strand
GCTATGAATATCATCGGCAAGCCCAACTAGAAAAATCAGCGCGCCGCAACCCAGTGGGACCACCAGTGACGTAACATCACTAAACCCAATGGCACACCCTATAGTCGCTATCGCGATTGCTACGCCGCCAAACAGTGGCGTCGCGTGTCGATGCCAACGGTCCGCAGCAGGGTGAGCTACTTTGCCCACAGAACGCGCCGCCCGACGGCATAGCGGAACGAGTACGAGAGCGAGCACAAATGCCGAAAGAAACGGCAGAACAAGGATATCCATATAATTCGACGGGCTCTCTATTGTGCCACGGCAGTAGATCTTTTCACAGGCACGGACAGCTTATCCTCTTAACGAGTGGCCTAAGTTATTTCGGTCTTGCTCGATACCAGCGTGTCGGAAACGGCTGAAATAACGTCACTCGTCTCAACCGTAGTTAAACATTTCTTGTCATACGGACAATGCCCTCGAAGACCACAAGGAGCACAATCGACGCGTGTACACAGCACCGTATGTTTACTGTAAGCAGCGAACTCTGGCAGCGTCAGACCACCCCATACGATCACACTCGGAACGTTGACGGCATTCGCCGCATGCATGAGGCCGCCCTCTTGACCTAAAAACAGTCTGGCGCGTTTCATAAGCAACACAGCCTCTCGAAAGGATGCACGGCCGGTGACATCAATCGCACCTTCCAAAACAGGCCTGCCACCTTCTCCAATTTGCACAACGGGATAATTGTGATCGCGTAGCCACTCAACGACACGCTCCCACCGCTCAAATGACCATTCCCGTAAATCACCAAACCACTGACTATTCGAATGTGGTTCTATCACAACAAAATCGGTTGTAAGTTTTAATGATTCTTGTAAGCGATTGACTGTCTCTTCCTCATGAGGCGAAAAATATATTTCACATTCGTAATCCCGTGCTATCAACCCATAATTAGCCAAAAGAATATCGATGATGTGGCCCCCTTCTTTCCACACCATCCGGTCTGGTGTTTCTCGTCGCACATAGCTATGGAGCCTCATATCGATATGTGCATGCCAGACCCCAGAGCGATGCCGCATCTGACAGACGAGCCAAAATATGAATCGTTCGTAGGCCCTTAAGAGACCTAGCAATCTCAATGCCGCAATCACTGCCCGATCAACTGCAATTAAAAGTCGAGATTTCTTGGTAGCCCGTTGAGGATCGATCCGGGGATTGTCACGGAAAATTGTGTCGTTTTGGATCGAACGACTCGCGTCGTGCAGCTCGCCTCGGAGCAGGTCTGTAAGACCAGGAAGATAGCCGACACGGACTGGACTCCCGGAATCTTCGTGCAATCGCCGAATCACTGACGACCACAGCAGATGTCCCCCTAGTCCCATCCGTTTACCTCGACTTCGTGGCGATTACTTCGACGGACGCGTATCATTGCATCACAACTAATTCGATCAAACCGTACCTTCGCCTTCTGCAGTTGTGTACTTAACCGTAATCTTGGCAGATTTCTGACTTTGGGAGACATTGTTTGAACATCCTTGGGATCACATTGGGTCATGACTCGAGTGTTGCACTGATTGTCGATGGTGTCGTCCACGGCATCATGGAAGCGGAACGCTACTTTCGACAAAAACGCTACAAACTGCATTGTTTTACGCTCGAACCCGGTCGCCACCAATCAGGGTTTCAGTACGTAGATGTCGAAGATTTTGCTCTATTTCTCGAACTCGTATCGAAAACATGGGGACGCACATTTGATGTAGTCGCCGTGCAAAACCAAGGTCGAAAAGACGAGTACAACAACACACTCGCATTACTCAAGCACAATGGTTTTTCCTTCTCAGGCGCCTTTCATGTCGACCATCACCTCAGTCATGCAGCTCTAGCCTATTACTCTTCTCCGTACGCTGAGTCCGTTGTCTTGAGTTATGACGGTATGGGGAACGACGGACAAACAGTACTGTTTCACGGAACCAATGGTGTTCTGAACTATATCGAACAGAGTCCGCTCCGTTTTGGACAAAGTTACAACAATCTCGGTTACATTCTGGCGATTCAACCTGACGTCGCCGGTTCCACCGCTGGCAAGACAATGGGATTGTCGGCCTACGGTCGCATAAGACCGGAGTGGGTCGCCTCTGCTCGTAAGTACGTCCGAGAATACGTCAAACGACCACCGTTCGATGTGACCGGCTTGCGCAATTACGGCAAAGCCCACCGCATAAACCCCGTGGGACTCGAAGATCTTCCTGAATTTCGTGCGTTCTTGGAACCGATGAAACAGGACTCAAACAAAGGCATTCGTCAAACAGTTAAAAACATACTCGGCCCACCACAATACGAGCTACGGCTTCCCGGTCCTGAACATGAACTATCACAAGACCTAGCCCAGACTGTGCAGCATGCGTGGACCAAGGAGGTCACCACTCTGTTGGCGAACCACCGTGACATTAGCCGCAATCTCTGCGTCGTGGGTGGCTGCGCATTAAACGGAATTACCAATTACCGTATAGAAGAAGAAGGCTTGTTCCAACAATGCCACTTTGTACCCAACCCGACAGACTGTGGTCTTTCTGCCGGTGCCGCTCTTTATGCGTACTTCCAGTCAGGTGTTCAGACATTCACGGGCACTAAACAATTTTTTTCCCCGTATCTCGGAACAGAGGCATTTGACCTGGCTGACCTTCCAACTCTCAAGCAAAGTTATCCTCATCATGAACTTCAACCTGACCACATTCCTCGCATCATCGCGCGTTTGATTCATGACAACAGACTCATCGGAGTAATTAAAGGAAGATATGAAATAGGTCCGCGTGCGCTCGGAAATCGATCTATCTTATGCAATCCCTTGAACTCAGGAATGAGAGCATTGCTGAATGACAAAGTGAAGCATCGCGAGTGGTACCGACCATTTGCACCAGTAGTAACTGCCGAAGATGTTTCTCAGTACTTCACCACAAAAATCGACATTCCATACATGTCGGCAATCTGTCATACGCGGCCTGAATACCGCGAACAACTGCCGTCAATCACCCACGCAGACGGCAGCGCCCGTGTCCAAACAATCCGCCAGGATCACAATCCATGGCTTCACCGCACATTGAAAGAATTCGAACAACTGTCCGGAATGCCTATCCTGTTAAATACGTCCTTCAACCCGGGTGGTGAACCGATCTTGAATTTCTGCCGAGTCGGACTCGAAATGTTGACATCAACCGAACTGGATTTAGTACTCATCGACAACACGCTATTCTGTAAACCTGGCCAAGAATCGCTACTCGACGCTTAACCTGGCAATGGCATCGGTATCAACGTCCCTTCATCGCATCAACGCGGACCACAAACTGAGCACCTGGTCAAAGGTGTCGTATCTCGCATTGAACTGGTTGAATAATCAACTTCCGTATACGGCCATTGACCCAGCAATGACGATCGAAGATTTCCGTTGCGATATTTCGGAGGCCCAATGGCAACACTTAAATCAAACATCTTCGCCTAGTCGTAAATTGTCAGATTTATTTTGGCAGGCATTACCTTGGGTAGGCATAAGTAGAGAACTAGGACCCATTCAGTTCGTCGACTGCGGGTGTGGTGGCGGTAACTACGGACCGCAGTTACTTAATTGGTGTAACACCGAGAATGCGCAGTACCTTGGAATCGATGCAGCCTTCTCCAACCGGTGGCAGGATCTGACAAACCTAGACCAGAGACTTCAATTTCTGCAGGTCGATGCGAATACCATCGGAAAGCATCTTCCAGAAAAAGCGAACCTCTTCATCTCTCAATCAGCCATCGAACATTTTGACGACGACTTAATCTTTTTCTCCACACTCAAGGACTTCATTATCAGGAATAAACGACCAACAGTACAAATTCATCTTTTCCCATCCTCTGCGTGTTTACTGCTTTATTTATTACACGGTGTCCGGCAATACACACCGCGAACAATCTCAAAAATTACCGAACTGTTTGGATCGTTTTCGTATGCTGTCTTGTATCGACTTGGCGGGAGGGCCTGTAACAGGCTGCACTACGACTTTATCACCTGGCCACTCCTGATTAAAAAAGCTGTCGATTTACGTCAATCGCAAACTGATGAGTACGACCAAAGCTTGCGAAAAGCAATTCGAGACGACATGCTGCATCCACAATCTTCGCCTGCATTCTGGGCACTGATCGTGCACTCCTACCCAACCACGCAACTCTTTGGAAAAGACGCGCCGTCAACGAACGATTGAACCACTATTTACGGCTACCGTAGAATTTCGGTGCCAATCAGGCAGAATACGAAGCCATTGTTCAAAACAGAGAATGCTCCACAGTTGAAGACCCAGGTCGGCTTGTCCATCAAGATGACGCGTAACAAGTTGACGCACATACTCCAACGAGAGATAGTCTGCACACAGTGGGCGCCCAACTAAAAGTAAATCGCTCAGATATTCTCGAAGATCCGTCCGGAACCAAGTGCCGAATGGCACCCCAAAGCCCATTTTTCCCCGCGTAATTATTTTCTGAGGAAGTAAATCAGAAAATGCATCTCGCAAAATAATCTTCGTTCGTCCGCGACGAAGTTTAAGTGCATCTGGAATAGTTGCGGCATATTCAACCAGTGCGGTATCCAAAAAAGGTGACCGGGCTTCAAGCGAATTTGCCATCGTGCAACGATCGGTCTTTACCAGCAAATCATCAAGCAAATAGGTTTTGTAATTCGCATGAAGCAATTTACCAAGAGTGGACAGTGGTTCCATCTGTCTCCTCTCAGCATCGATGTATCGCAACCGATCAATGGCCGGCAATTCTGATAGAAGCGCTGGCGACAGCAACAATTCTAAATCGTCATAAAAGAGACTACTCCAACGCGTCATCCGCTCATACAACGGAAGATTCATCGCCCGTGTAAAGCGCTGTGCTCGTGCCCGCCAATCCCGACCACTCGGCACAGCACCGAAACTTGTCGCAACCTGGTTGAGCATCGTTCCAACAACTCGCGGAATACGCTCTGCGAGTAGGCCGGCATAGAACCGAGAATACCCGGCGAACAGTTCGTCGCCACCATCTCCAGTCAGTACAACGGTCACATGTTCACGCGTGAGCTGAGACACAATGAACGTTGGCACAGCTGAAGAATCTCCAAATGGTCCATCGTGGTGCCAAATAAGCTTTTCGACCAGGTCAATGGCATTAGGCTTCACACGAAATTCGGTGTGGTCCGCACCAAATCTCTTAGCGACAAGTTTCGCGTACGCAGTTTCGTCATATCGTGGGTCCCCCTCAAAGCCGATACTGAATGTCTTGACCGGACGATCAGTCAGTTCAGTCATCAACCCGACCACGATGCTCGAATCGATGCCCCCACTCAAAAAAGCCCCCAACGGCACATCACTAACCAATCGCTTGCGAACAGCCTCTTTCGTAAGTGCCCTCACCTGATTTCGTACTTCTCGTGTGTCTACGGACCGCCGCGCATCACGACGAGTCGGATATTGCAATGTCCAGTAGGACTGCTTCGCAATATTCCCATCGCTATCCACTGTCATTAGTGTCGCTGGCTCTAGTTGACGTATTCCCTTATAGAAAGTGTTCGGTGTCGGAACGTACCCATGAATGAAGTAGGACGGAATAGACGAGGATTCAATTTGCGGCGACACTGC
>DTWD01000321.1 GCA_012963185.1 Acidobacteriota bacterium | reverse complement strand
GGTTGGCGGTTCTTGCCGGAAAACCCGCCTTTCGACATCATGCAATAAGGGTTTTGGCATAGCAAAATCAAGCCATCCATGAACACGGTGGTTTTGGAGCCGTCTATGTTCTTGCAATGCGGGATCTGGGAGGCCCATGCTAGACTTGCCGCGCCGGAACTAGCCGTGGTTTCAGACCCCTCGTCCATCATTCCCGTTCTTCAGCATGTTGCAGCCCGTCTGCGAATGTCTTCCGTTCGCTCAACCAGTGCAGCTGGGAGTGGTCATCCATCCAGTTGCTGTTCCGCTGCGGATATCGTTGCGGCTTTATTTTTTTGCCACATGAAGTTTGATGCTAAGAATCCGCAGCACGATCACAATGACCGATTTGTTTTATCAAAAGGTCATGCGGCTCCGTTGCTCTATGCGGTGTGGGCAGAATTAGGCTTGGTTGAACAGGCAGACCTTGAGCGTTTGAGAAAGATTGATTGTGACCTTGAAGGACACCCCACGCCACGATTGCCATTCGTTGATGTCCCGACTGGCTCACTCGGACAGGGAATCTGTGCGGCGATTGGGTTAGCGCTCAATGCTCGCCGGATCGGTTCAGACTACCGAACCTATGTGTTGCTAGGAGACGGTGAATCTGCTGAAGGTTCGGTCTGGGAGGCTGCGCAGGTTGGTGAACTGTACCAGCTAGACAACCTTTGTGCGATTACCGATGTCAATGCACTGGGCCAGAGCGGGGTGACCCAATGGCAGCACGATATGGCAGCACTGCAGCGGAAATGGACTGCATTTGGTTGGCATACGGTTGTAGTGGACGGTCATGACATCGCGGAAATTTTAGCTGCGCTCGATGACACGAAGCGCATCAGTGGGCAACCAACCATGATTCTGGCGAAGACCGTCAAGGGGAAAGGTGTTTCCTTCATGGAGGGCGAGGCCGGTTGGCATGGCAAGCCCATCAAGCAAGGTGACGAGTTAGATCAAGCACTTGGTGAATTGGAACAGCAGTTGGGTGCAGACATGTTGCTTCCATCAGTTACGGGTCCGTCCTCTCATAGCAAGGGTTCTGATGGTCTTCCCGTCACGGTAAAACTTCCGAGAGTGCCTCCGTATGACCGTGGCAGTGAAGTAGCGACTCGTGTCGCTTATGGCACAGCGCTCGCTGCACTCGGAGAGATAGACCCTCGCATTGTTGTTCTAGATGCGGATGTTGGAAATTCAACGTTCAGTCAGACATTCCAACTCGCGCACCCGAAGCGGTTTTATCAAATGTATATCGCTGAACAGGTAATGGTTGGCGCTGCGATGGGTTTTGCCAGTCGGGGTGCGATTCCGTTCCCATCTTCGTTCGCATGTTTTTTAACACGCGCGTCTGATTTTATTCGCATGGCTGGTATTGGACAGATGAATATCAAGTTAGCCGGTTCGCATGCGGGAATTTCAATAGGTGAAGATGGTCCTTCACAGATGGCGCTTGAGGATCTTGCGATGATGCGTGCTGTGCCAGGCTGTGCGGTGTTCTATCCGTGTGATGGGGTGAGTACAGAGCGACTTGTCGAAATTGCGGCGGCGTATCAAGGGATGGCTTACATCCGTACCAGTCGACCCAAAACGCCGGTTATTTATTCATCGACTGAAGAGTTTGTTCTTGGCGGTTCAAAGGTGCTTCGTGAGTCCGATAAGGACGTGGTGACAGTTGTTGCAGCTGGTGTGACAGTGTTTGAGGCGCTGAAGGCATATGAATCATTGCTAAATGAGGGGATTACAGTTCGCGTCATTGATGCGTATTCTCTTCAGCCCATCGACAAATTGACGCTTGTCGCAGCAGGTCACCAAACTGGTGGTCGCATCGTGACGGTTGAGGATCACTATCCGGTAGGGGGACTCGGTGACGCGGTGAGTGAGGCCGTTTCGAGCGACGGTATGGGAGTGGAACGGCTGGCTGTTCGTGCGGTTCCACGCTCAGGTGGTTCTGCGGAGTTACTTAAGCGTTTCGGTATTTCAGCTGATGAAATTGCTGAGGCGGTGCGTCGACAACTTCGCCTAAAGCCGTCGAATTCGAGCACGTCTGCCTAGACAGACGCGCACACGGTAGTTACCGCAAAGGTTCGTTCCGGCGTCACCCTCGACATCCTTATACTTTTGCGCAAGCATTTTCTACTTCAAGAACGAATGTCATTGCGT
>DTWD01000320.1 GCA_012963185.1 Acidobacteriota bacterium | reverse complement strand
CGGCCGCCAGTGTGACTAACAGCGCGGCCAGATGAAAAATAGAGGTAACGGTCATTGTTACTGGCTCTCGAATACAAAAAGCTTATTTCTCTGTCTTTGCATTTTTCGCCTTCGCCAACCGTTTACGAGTTAACACCCTCGCTTCGGCCTGCTCCGTACTAATTACACCGAGTTCTACACTGCGCTGATACGCTGCATTTACGGCTTTCGAGACCACCGTCCTAAAACTCCCTTTCTCCAGCTGGTAAAGCGCCTCGGCAGTCGTACCCCCAGGCGACGTAACCCGGTTTCGCAACTCGGCTGGATGCACGGGCTGCTGCTGTGCATAAATCGCCGAACCGCGGATTGTCTGGATTACTAGTTGGCGCGCATCGACACGTGAAAATCCCAAGTGAACCGCAGCATCAATCAACGCCTCCATCATCAGAAAGACATAGCCGGGTCCTGAACCACTAATCGCAGTGGCGATATCAAGAAATGCTTCGTCCTCAACAAACAACTGCTGACCGAGTGCTGCAACGAGCGCATGGGCTTGCGTGCGTTGCGTCTCAGACACCTCGGGGGTGGCAGTCCACACGGTCATACCTTCACCTACTTGGGCGGGGGTATTGGGCATCGTTCGCACAATCGCCTCGTGCCCCAACCCAGTCGCAATACACCTGATCGTGGCACCAGCAACGATCGAGATCACAAGCGCGCCAGATTGCACATGCCCGCGAAGCTCAGTTAACACTCTAGGTAGCACTTGCGGCTTCACCGAAAGCACTATCACTTGTGCAGTTTTCGCAGCCAGCGTGTTATCCAGTGTCGTTTGAATACCAAACTGGTGGCGAACCGTATCTAAGCACTCCTGGTGGCGGTCACTTGCGGTAATCTTCGACGCGTCCGAAGCCGGTCGTGACAACACTCCGCCGATCATCGCCGTTCCCATCGCACCCGCACCAATAAACGCCACATTCACGCCGTGCAATGCATCCTTTTTCTTCACAGTCGCTCCTTACAGGTGTCGCATCACTATTCTGACCTACGACTTGAGTATTCTAGTGGTCCTACATGGATCCACTCGCACATACACTGGTCGGTGCCACACTCGCTGAAACCCGGTTGAAGGCATGGTCGGCACAGGCAACACCCATGCTGTTACTCGGGGCCAATGCTCCAGATATCGATGCCGTCACAATGCTAATCGAACGCGACCTGTCCCTTGGCTTCCGGCGCGGCTGGACACACGGCATTCTCGCCTTGATTGTTCTTCCCATCCTTTTAACAGCATTGATCGTTTTAGCCGATCGAATCATCGCTAAATTACGGGGTCGCGAACCCACAGCTCAATCGAAACCACTTTTTGCACTGGCGTTCATTGCGGTACTGACACATCCTGTGCTCGACTGGCTCAATACCTATGGCATGCGCTTTCTAATGCCATTCGACGGCACCTGGTTCTATGGGGACGCACTTTTTGTGGTCGACCCCTGGGTCTGGCTGCTAACGGCAACGACCGTTGTGTTGGCACATAGCTCGACGCGCTTAAGCGTTGTGGCATGGGGCATTCTTGGTCTTGCAACGACAACCCTGATTACGGGTTTCGGGGGGGCTGCGGCTGCAACACGGTTTGTCTGGTGCACTGGCATCGTTGGAATTGTCTGGTTACGAACAGCCGGACACTGGCAACTCCATCTCCCTCGACTCGCCACAGCATGCCTGTCAGCGATTGCGACCTACATCATTGTGATGGTTGCGTTATCCCAGCTGGCCGAAGCACAAGTCGCCGAGTGGTTAACGGAACGAGATGACTCAACAGCT
>DTWD01000319.1 GCA_012963185.1 Acidobacteriota bacterium | reverse complement strand
CGTACGCCGTATCTTTCGTTCGCGTCTCGTAGATAGGTCCGACAGCCGCATAGTCGACATCCAGCAGAAGTGATTCCGCGAGTTGTTCAGCGGTGTGCGTCGACAATCCAATTACACGATGACCACTTAGAAACTCTTTCACCGTAGGCACCAACAAGTCATCCTGCCCAACATGCACACCGTCCGCACCACTCATGATCGCAATGTCCACCCGATTATTGATAATCACACGAGCACCATACCGAGTCGCCCGGCTCACCAACTCATCCGCGCACGTCAGAAATTGAGACATCGAGTGGTAATGGCAACGTAATTGCACCATAGTCGCACCACCATCAAAAAGCGCAGCGCTCAAATCCGAAACGGTCCAGCCAAAATCCTTCGCGGTCTCAGCATCCACAATCGGATAAAACACCGGGAATGACTCCGTGCTCATGTCGCCACCAGTTCGCCGGCGCTGTGTGACAAGAGCTCAACACCAGACGTCGTCACCAAAACGTCGTCTTCAATGCGAACACCGCCGAGACCTGGTACATACACGCCAGGCTCAATCGTAAAAACCATTCCACTCTCCAGCATTACAGGTTCTGCGGATGCCTGTTTTCGACCGACCCTTGGTAATTCATGCACATCGAGTCCCAAGCCATGACCGGTACTATGGCCAAAGGCCTCACCAAGTCCATAACTGTCCAATACATCACGTGCGGCTGCATCAACCTGTTCTGCCGACACACCTGGAATAACCTTATCTATCGCCGCTCGCTGAGCCTCCTGTACTGCCGAATACAATCGCCTACATTCTGCGTCTGCGATACCCACAACGACGGTCCGGCTAATATCCACGCAATACCCATCCAGCACACCTCCAAAATCCAGAATAACCAGATCCCCGTCACTCAATTCTCGTGCCGTCGGATGTGCGTGCGGTAGTGCACTATTCGGCCCGCTGGCAACGATCGTCTCAAATGCCGTACGGTCAAAGCCCGCCTCGAGCACCAACCGATCAATCTCTCGCGAAATTTCCACTTCAGGTCTCTTCCGAGACGCTAGCGCAATGACGTCGGGTACCATTTCACTAAGCGAATGACCCGCCCGCCGTAAGATCGCTACTTCTCCCTCATCTTTTATCATCCGCAAACGTTCAACTAGGTCAACCAGCGGGACCAATTCAACATGCGCGTGGCGATCCAACCACTGCCACTGCCGCACTGTCGTGTGATCCGCCTCAAGACCGACTCGTGCCACGGACCTTGAATTCAGAACTGCTGCTAAAGCCTCTTCGTAACTACCCGTAACAGGAACTACCTCGAGACCGCTCGGCCCGCATCGCTCACTTATCAAGGTCGTCGCCGCGGTTTGGTATCGAAAATCTAGTAAGAAACGCAAACTGTCGCCATTCACGTCAACGACGAGTACACCAGCACTTGTCCGAAGGCCTGTTAAATAAAAGAGGTTCGATAGATGACTCACAACGACCGCATCCAGCTTGTTCGCCCGCGCAACCTCCCGGAGCCGCATGGCGCGGCCGTCGAGAAGAACCCTCCCATCCTTCGCATCGGATAGTTTTTTAGTCATGGCGAGCGAACCACTGCTAGCTAGTCTCGGTCCGAGGCCTGGATAAGAGCGTCAATAAACCGGTTGAGGCCAATGACGACTCGTGGGTCATCGTCCAATGGCTCCTCTTCGAATCTATCCTCTGAAATCAAATTCCCTGAACCGTCGCCAGAATTATTCTGTCCGAACGGGTTTTCGGCACGATCACCAACACCAAACGAACAGCTTCCACTTTGGGCCCTGTCCTCGGTTTCGGCGCCTGACCTGTTTTCGCGGTCCTCTAATTCGTCTGACTCAGTCACACAAAATACCCGTAGAACTAATACCGTTTTGAACGCCGCATTCTATCTCTCCAGTACAACACTATCCACTGATAGCTCCATGCTCCGATAGCTCCATGCTCCCGATATTAAATCCACCCCGGCCGGCAGACCTGCTATGCCTAGTGTCTTTTAATCCTACCTTTTCAATCCTATTCAAATAAACATTCATGTCTCTGGCCAGACCATCCTCTATACCGCAGCCAAGCCCGGTGCAACGATCCCTTGACACCTTGGGCTAATGCTTTATAGCATTTAGGTTTGCGCGAACGGACTGGTCCGGTCGCACACTGTCTTTGCATCCTAAATTAGCAACTAGAACGCCAGTGTCAACCTACGTCCCACGCCAACAAGACATCACGCGCCAATGGCACGTCATCGATGCCGACGCACAGGTCTTGGGTCGCATCGCGACAGTCGCCGCCAGACTGCTTCAAGGAAAGCATCGTCCTGGGTACGCGCCATTCCTTGACACGGGAGACCACGTCGTCGTGATTAATGCCGCGCGGGTTCGGATGACTGGACGGAAAGAAGACCAGAAACTCTACCGCCGCCATAGCGGATATCCCGGCGGCCTTCGCGAAGACCTTGCGTCTAAAGTCAGACAGGAGCACCCAGAACGCCTCGTTGAATCTGCCATTCGGGGTATGCTGCCCAAGACGAAACTCGGAAAAGCAATGTACCGTAAACTAAAAGTATATGCAGGTGCGGACCACCCTCACACTGCGCAGAAACCCACTGCCTACGAGGTTACCTAGTCGTGGACAGTCAAAATTATGGCACTGGTCGACGCAAGACTTCGACCGCACGCGTGTTTCTACGACCCGGAACTGGAAAATTCAACATCGATGATCGCGACTTGGAAAACCGGTTCCCCACTGCTTCACTGCGTATCAAGATTACAGAGCCGCTTGTTGTTACCGAATTGCTAGATAAATTTGATATCTACGCCACAACTTCCGGCGGCGGGGTCTCTGGTCAGGCAGGAGCTCTCCGGCTTGGCATCGCTCGCGCCCTAGTACAAGGCGACCCCGAATTGCGAGGAACGCTGAAGTCCGCTGGTATGCTCACTCGCGATCCCCGCGGTAAAGAACGTAAGAAGTATGGACTCGCTGGAGCACGTAAACGCTTCCAGTTCAGTAAACGGTAGGTAGATGGAGGTAGCTTGACGCCGTTGACGTTACAAGAACTTTTGGATGCCGGCGTACATTTCGGCCACCAGACGAAACGCTGGAACCCGAAAATGCGTCGCTATATTTTCGGTCAACGAAATGGCATCTACATCATTGATCTCGGACAAACCGAGAGACTCACACGACAGGCTGAAGACTTTGTCACTCGCCTCGCATCCGAAAATCGCTCAATACTATTCGTCGGAACAAAGCGGCAGGCGCAGGACCTCGTGCTAGAAGAATCCAAACGCTGTGGTATGTATTTCGTTAACCATCGCTGGCTCGGAGGCCTGCTAACAAACT
>DTWD01000318.1 GCA_012963185.1 Acidobacteriota bacterium | reverse complement strand
GGGCTTGAGAACAACCCGGTCTCCGACTCCCCGCACCCGGCTCTGATATTTTTGCTCAAACGTGCCCGTCCGGGAGCCCATCAAAAAATGCGACAAGGCCATCCCGATAGGGGTTCAGAAACTGCGCTGGTGCATTAGTATCGACCAAGACAGCGATCTTCATGCCGTCAGGCTCTCCCTGCATCTCGATGATTTCACAGGGTTGGCCGCCTTGCTGTACCACCACTTCGGCAGGCGACAAGTCCAACACGGGTACGCCCTCTCCATCCACGACACGAATGAACAACAGCAATGGCTCAGACTGGGCTACCACCGGCTGAACCGAAAACAGACCCGCAAGGCAGGTCATGGCCACCATCATTGAGAATCCGAAACGAAAGACTCGCGGTCGAAGCAAGCGGGACATGTTCCTCCTTTGACTGTAACTGGCTGTCTCATTCTACTACTCTCGGTGCCCACAATTTTCGCGCCGAGAAAACGACCGTTTCCGATAATGCACAGGCAAACCAATGGCTCTTGGTGCCGGATCGAAGCTCGAAGCTTCATCGAAGGCAAATCGATGCTTTGGCTACGAAACCCGTAATGACACCAGTGGCACCGCAACTCCTCGTGTTGCCTTACTGACACAGAGGCACTACCGTGGAGGAGGGACACGTGTCCCAGCGACGCATCACTTAACGATTCCCGTTACAGAGGAGGTTCAAATGGCAGACCTGCCGAATATTGATTTTAAAAATATCGAGCTACCGTCGTTTCCCGGTCTTACGCGAGGAGGCCTCGTAGCGATCATTGTCGGTCTGGTCGTCGTCATGGCCGGATTCAGCACACTCTACCAAGTTCAACCTGAGGAGGTGGGGGTCGTGCTGAGGTTTGGCCAATATGTGCGAACGACCGAACCCGGTCTCCAGGCCAAGATTCCGTTCGTCGAAGAGGTTTTCAAGGTGCCGGTTCAACGACAACTCAAACAGGAGTTTGGCTTCCGAACGATTGACGCAGGCATCCAAACTCAGTATGCAGAGACGACCCGTGATCTTGCTGGCGAGTCCGTTATGTTAACGGGCGACCTTAACGTAGCCGTTGTCGAATGGATCGTGCAGTACCGCGTCGACGACCCCTATCTCTACCTCTTCAAAGTCCGTAATCTCGAAGAGACGTTCCGGGCCATGAACGAGGCTGTCATGCGAGAAGTGGTCGGAGACCGGACAGTTACGGAAGTCGTCACCATTGGCCGGCAGGACATCGAGGCCCAGGTAGGTATCCGCCTTCAGGAGATGGCGAATCAATACGAAATGGGTATCGCGATCGACCAAGTGGTCTTGCAAGACGTCAACCCGCCCGACCCGGTTAAGCCGTCATGGGATGAAGTGAGCCAAGCCCAACAGCAGCGCGACCGGATGATCAATGAAGCACAGGCAGAGTTTAATCGTGTTATCCCACGTGCCCGTGGTGAAGCGCAACAGGCGGTACTCCAAGCCGAGGGATACGCTCTTGACCGCACCAATCGCGCGGAGGGAGATGCAGCGAGATTCACCGCCATTTATACCGAATACCGTCTTGCGCCAGAAGTGACACGGCAACGTCTCTATCTGGAAACCATGCAACGCGTCCTACCGAACGTCGGCCGGAAGCTTTATATCGACAAGGACACAACCGGCGTGCTCCCACTGCTGTCGCTTGACGGTACGACTACACGTCCGACGGCTGATTCAACTGCTGGAGGCAACTAATGAACAAGGCAACGACAATCAAAATTATCGTTCTTCTCGCTATCGTCTTCCTGCTGGATCAAGCCACCTACACCGTTAGCGAAACTGAACAGGTGATCGTCACACAGTTCGGTAATCCCGTAGGCGACCCCGTCACCTCACCAGGTCTGCACTTTAAGGTGCCGTTCATCCAACGAATCAATGTGTTTGACAATCGATTTCTCGAATGGGACGGCAACCCAAACCAAG
>DTWD01000317.1 GCA_012963185.1 Acidobacteriota bacterium | reverse complement strand
GATGTACTCGATCTGGTAGCCGAACTCGACAGAAATCAACGCGCCATCGTCCTTAAGACCCAACGCTCCCGCATAACCATCCGCCAGCGGGGCAAAGTATTTTGAGATTAGGCCAAATTCATTGACCGGCTGCGGCATCTACTTTAGATCCCCCTTCCGGCTGACCAATTGTCATTTCCTCAGAGCGCAAGTCTCTGGCTAGTCGGTCGAGCGCGGCGTTTACGAACCCAGTCTCCGATGGTCCGTAAAACTCCCCTGCGATATCTACATACTCCTTGATCACGACCCTAGCCGGCACATCGGACCGCGTCACTAATTCATAACATGCGGCCCTCAGTAAAGCACGCATAGTCGCACCCAGCCGATCCATTGACCATTCTCGAGACAATACAGCGACTATATGATTATCGAGTAAAGGGCGATCTCCCTCGACGTGAACAATCATACCGGAGAACAATTCCTTGTCGATCATGCAGGATGTCTCATCGACACCGACCGCGCCCTTTTGGTGAGACAGGAACTGATTTATTACCGTCTCACACGACAAGCCAGAAATCTCAATCTGGTAAAGTCCCTGTACGACCGCCAATCGTGTCGCACTTCGAATGTCATGTCGCCATGACACCTGGACAGTCCCTCTTAACCTTGCGCCGTAAAGCGGCGGCGAATTTCGACCATTCTAAGGCAGGCTGACGCGGTATCACGCCCTTTATTCCGCCGGTCAACGGCCGCCCGCTCCCAAGCCTGATCTCGATTATCAGTTGTAACTATTCCATAGCCAATAGCCAACTGAAGACGAACGGCAAGATCCGATAATGCACGCGCACTCTCAGTGCACACGTAATCGTAGTGGCTTGTTTCACCCCGGATCACACAACCAAGTGCTATGTATCCATCAAACAAGCCCGACAGACTCGCAAATCGCACAGCAGCAGGCAACTCAAATGCACCCGAAACTTCTATAACCTCCCAGTTGGCATTAACCGACTTTAACTCATCGGTGGCACCAGCCAACAATTGATCGGAAATATCGGCATAATACCTCGACAACGCGATCAGGATGTGGGGACCGCGATGTTCGCTAGACATCCGTCGCACCTATGGGCCGTGTTTCCACCACACGGAGGCCAAACCCATCTAATCCGACGAATGCGCGTTCGACGTTTGACAGGAGAATCATCTCCGAAACCCCCAAATCCAATAAAATTTGCGCACCGACACCCACGTCCCTCCATGAGCTTTCAGCTCTATCATCCCGTGAAGTCCTGCCAACGAGTCTCGATACGTTCATCGCAGAAGTGTCTCTTATCAAGACCACCACACCACGGTCTGCATCTCCAATGATTTTCATCGCACCGTGCAAGTCGTCCGCGCTGTTGCTATTCATGTCGCCCAATAAATCAGACACTGCGTTTACTGCGTGAACTCGAACAAGTACGGGCGAAGGGGTCGAAACGTCACCCTTTACCAAAGCAATGTGTTCCGCGTATTCCACTGTATTTTTGTAGACAACCATTCGAAAATCGCCACCATACCGGCTAGACACCGTACTTTCCACGATCGGTTCTACCAAGCGCTCTGTTCGTCTGCGATAGGCGATCAGGTCAGAGATTGTCGCCATTCGTAAAGCATGAAGCTGGCAAAATGCCACGAGGTCATCGTACCGTGCCATCGTGCCATCATCATTCATAATCTCACAAATAACACCTGCTGGTATCAGTTCAGCTAAGCGTGATATGTCGATGGCCGCCTCTGTATGACCGGCACGCACCAATACGCCTCCCTCCTGTGCCTCCAACGGAAACACGTGTCCCGGCGTATTTATCTCGTTTGTTGTAG
>DTWD01000316.1 GCA_012963185.1 Acidobacteriota bacterium | reverse complement strand
GACAAATGACACGCGAGACAATGTTCGCGCCGCTCAAATTGCGGTCGAGCCGCTTCCGCTTGACTGAGTGTGTAGAACACCGTCCCTTGTTGTCGGTCTTGGGCGGCTAACTCAAGAACCTCCGCACCACGAACCCATCCGACTGCAACGTCATCGGTAAAAAAAACTGCACGCGGATTATCAAACCGAATCCAATCGGTTTGAAAACTCGTCGGCGAAAAAACCAATAATTGTGATTCTGTCGGTATATTCAGAAAATCAAGCACTGACGGGAGATACCCGCTCACTTCATCAAAGCTTAAACTGGCTGCTCCTGACTCGAGGTCAGCATTGAGGTCAACAACCATATTGTCGACTGTCCCATCGGTATACCGAATTGCCGGATGGTCCCGCGACGCACGAAATGCCCCACCGCGTTGACCGGATAACGCCCCCACACCAACGAGAACGACCAAGAGGACAACAGCGCCCGCAATGACAACAGGGGACCGCTTTCCCAGGCTGCTGAAGGAAGACAAATAAGGCAAATGAACCCGCACGTTAATTGTTAGTTTATGAACAAATGAACTTTTATGGCGATTCAAAGAAAAGCACATTAGAATGTAGCTGTCTGCTTAGGAGTGTCGAATAGGGCGCCTAGGCGAACAAATGACGAAAGGGACACAGCATGATACGCAGATTTGAAGGTGCGTTATTTTTCGCAGTTTTGACCGTTGCACTCACTGCTTTCGGTACAGGACCCGTTTTCGCAGCCGAAGACGAAGTGCCAACATTTTCGAAAGATGTCGCGCCGATCTTCCAGGCCAAGTGCGAGGCGTGCCACCGGCCCAACTCAATTGCGCCGATGTCACTCGTTACGTATCAAGAATCGCGCCCATGGGCCCGCTCGATCAAAGACCGCGTATCGACTCGTCAGATGCCACCATGGCATATCGACCGCACCGTCGGGATATCAGAATTCAAGAATGACCGGTCGCTGACTGACGCTGAAATCGACACCGTCGTCCGCTGGGTGGATGGCGGAGCGCCTCGCGGGAACCCTGCCGATATGCCAACTGCCCTCGAGTGGCCAGACCAGGCTAGGTGGTATCTTGCAGACCGGTTCGGCGGACCGCCCGATCTTATCGTTGAGTCCGACCCATTCACCATGCCCGCTGAAGCGAATGATGCGTGGTGGAAACCGATTTCCGATACCGGGCTGACCGAACCTCGATGGGTACGTGCGATCGAAGTTCGACCAGGCACGGAAGCTGGTCGAAAAATTACACACCATGTCATCGCACGACTTGAACAAGACGAGACAGACCCGCTGCTCCTAAATCCAAATGCGACCGATGACGATGATCCTCTCGCCAACTCAGGACTGTTCATGGAATGGGCCGTTGGAAAACAAGGTCGAGTGATGCGACCAGGTAGTGGGGTCCTCATGCTCCCAGACTCCCGTATTATTTGGGATGTGCACTATTCAGCCAGCGGCGAAGAAATCACTGACACTATTAAACTCGGCGTCTACTTTTATCCAAAGGGTGAAGAACCGAAAAACAGACAGGTGTTACATCTGATGGGTGCGACAGGTGGTGGAAGTTTAGATATTGAACCAAACACAATCGCCGTCACCGAAGGATTTTTCCCTCTGAAACGTGCTGCACGGATTGAGAGCTTCCAGCCACACATGCACCTCCGAGGCAAGGCCATGGCAATAGAAGCTATTTTGCCGACCGGGCGCCGCGAAGTATTAAGCCACGTGGGTGACTTCAATTTTAATTGGCATAACAGTTACCAGTACGCCGACGGCGCAGCACCATTACTGCCCAAAGGCACGCTCATGAAGGTAACGGCATGGCACGACAACACAATAGCTAACCGCTCGAACCCAGACCCGAACGTGTGGGTTGGTTATGGTGACCGAACCGTTGATGAGATGGCGCACGCGTGGGTGAACGTGACGTATTTCACCGACGAGGAATATGACGCACTCGTGGAAGCGCGCGAGTCTGCCGACAACAACAACTAGCTTTTTCGGTCCCGGGAGTCGTCTGATCTGGCGACTCCCGGGTTCTGTTTCTCTAAATAGTAATCCCCCAGCAGGAAAACTTATGCGGCATCGTCGTTGCCTAGTTCGTCTTCTCGTCATCGTGGCTAGCGTCGTCATCGTGGGCGGTAGCGTCGCCTTTGCACAGCCTCCACGCGCCCCACTGTCACTTGAACCAGAAGGTGTGCGTGGCGAAGCCGTTTTTCCGGCGCTTGAAGGCTGGTATGAAAACGACGACGGAACCTTCACGATCCTGCTTGGGTATTTCAACCGTAACAAGGAACCGCTCGACATCCCTATCGGCCCCGACAACAGGATTGAGCCTGGGGGACCGGACATGGGACAACCGGCACATTTTTTTCCTGGGCGAGAATGGGGCGTTTTTTCAATTACCGTGCCGGCCGACGCCGAAGATCAGGAATTCACGTGGACGCTTACGGCCAATAACCAGCAGTCTGTTGTCACGTTTTGGCTAAACCCAGCGTACTACGTCGATATGTTTTTAAATCGTGCCAATGGGAATGTCCCCCCCACACTACAGGTCGCTCCAGGCGGTGACACATTGCAAGGCCCCTCACGTGGTGTCCAGACTTCCTACACAGCAACCGTCGGACAGCCACTGGAATTGTGGGTGCATGCCTCCGATGTCCCACTGACAAATCCGACACAACACCCACGGCGTGGTCGAGAACGGCCACCGCTTACGCTACGATGGGAACTCTACCGTGGCCCTGCTGACGTCGAGTTTTACTTCGAGTCGAATGACGAAGACACCAGGATGCCACAGGTCATTGGTGCGATTGTGCTTCCGAACGACCAAGCTCGCCATGCGTTTGAAGATATATCTGGCGGGGAAACCACGACACTAGCAACCTTTACCGAACCCGGTGATTACAGCCAGGTGTGGAACATATCCGTCGATGGCGCCTGGACGCACGGTATGCACGGTGAGCGACGAGGG
>DTWD01000315.1 GCA_012963185.1 Acidobacteriota bacterium | reverse complement strand
CGTCACGCGCCCCGTTGCGCCAACATCACCGATGATATCGCCAGATGCAACCCTATCCCCCTCAGCTACACCAATTCGAGAGAGATGAGCAAAGAACGAGTAGAGACCTAGTCCATGGTCAATGATCACACAGTTGCCTGAGAAATAGAGATCGTTAGCAAGTACGACTACGCCGGAGTTCGGTGCTTTAACCGGGGTGCCCTTTGAAGCTCGAAAATCTGCTCCGCTATGTGGACTCCGAGCTTGACCATTGAAGACACTGCGCCGACCGAAAGCACTCGTCGCCTCTCCAGTAACCGGGCGGAGAAATGCGCCCCTCCAATGTGCTATCGGCGTTTGGGTATTGAATAACTTCGTCGTGCGTGCCACTTCACGCTGAATCCGCTCGATAACCTCATCAGGGGGTGTCACATATTCAGGTGCAACGGTCAGCCGGCGTGTTGCGAACTCCTTAGATTTCACCGCCAAAGGATGCCCAGTCCGTGCAGTTGTTCCATCAGGTGAGGTACCAAGAATCGAAACAAGGTGTTCCCCGATTTCAACGTCCAGATCAATTCCAACTAGGCCACTCCAAATCCGCTGATCGCTGGTGGGTTGGAAGGGCACCACACTGCCAAACGCATCAGCGCGCACAGCGCGCACTGGCCGGGAAAACGTCGCGGTCACCCGCACGACTTCACCGGGCTGAAGCGACCGCGCGTAATGCCTTACCTCCACTGTTAGCGGTGGTTCTTGAGGGGGCATAGCCCCTGTCGGCACAGCGACCATAACAAAAAAAATCGCCGTAAACCTACCCATCATCCGCATACGATTCATATCGGCTTACCGCTCCTCTCACTGTATGACAGTGAGACCATGTGCTCAACTCACTACACCGTCATAACTACACGACCATAATGCCGATATTCAGGATCAAACATAGTATCCAGATGTCACACGGAACAAATCACGTCATCGGTTACAATGCCCCCACATCTGGGCGGATATGGTTTTGAAACTCTCGTCTTGCTCGGGTGGTCACGATGCCTCAAGGAGTCTTTGATGAGTCGTTCTAATCCAAAACATTCGATTGTGTCGAGGGGGCGTCGCCGATTTCTGCAATTGGGCGCAGCCCTTAGTAGTGCGCTAGTGGCTTGCCGCCCCTCTTCAAATCTACCTAGCGACCAGCCATCCTTTCTCGGTGGACCGGTTAGTGAGTACGGAACGCGGTCTTCACTAGAACGCGTCACGCGTACCTTTCGTAGTTCGCTTAGTCGCGAGAATGCCTCGAGCCGGACGCCATTGCACGCCCTTGAAGGGATCATCACACCGGCTTCGCTCCACTTTGAGCGGCATCACTCTGGCGTCCCCACAATCGACCCGTCGACCCACAAGCTGCTGATCCATGGCCTGGTCAATCGGCCGCTGATCTTTACGGTAGACGAACTAAAGCGGTTCCCATCACATTCCCAGATTCATTTTGTTGAATGCTCTGGAAACGGGGGTACGCACTGGCGGCAGGCACCAGACATTTCTTTACAGAACCTGCATGGACTGACGAGTTGCAGCGAATGGACCGGGGTACGCCTATCAGTGTTACTGGAGCAGACCGGAGTGCAGACGGGCGCCACCTGGCTCATCGCAGAAGGTGCGGACGCGTGCAAGATGGCGCGCAGTGTCCCGATCGAGAAAGCACTTGATGACGTTATGGTCGCCTACGCCCAGAACGGTGAAGCACTTCGACCGGAACAGGGCTATCCCATACGACTGTTCGTTCCAGGGTGGGAAGGCAACATACATGTCAAGTGGCTCAGGCGAATCAAGCTCGTTGACCAGCCCTACATGACAAAGGATGAAACCTCAAAATACACGGACATGCTCACCGGAGGAAAAGCGCGACAATTCAGCTTTATGATGGAAGCCAAGTCGCTCATTACGCGGCCTTCGGGCGGAATGACCCTGGGCAACCGAGGCTACCATGAGATCACCGGCATCGCCTGGTCGGGACGGGGCAAGATTACCCGCGTGGAAATCAGCACAGACGCGGGTGCGACCTGGCGAGAAGCGACTCTGCAGAATCCAGTCCTACCAATGGCCTACGCCAGATTCCGATTTGGCTGGAACTGGACTGGAGAGTCCACGGTCCTTCAGTCG
>DTWD01000314.1 GCA_012963185.1 Acidobacteriota bacterium | reverse complement strand
TAGTTTGTCCATTTGACCAGTCGGTATCCCAAAGCGTTTCTGTAGAAGGGCTGCGTGAACATCCGAATGCGCTCGTCCAATGCTTTAGTCCCATGGAAGGTATCGCTCCGTATCGACGCAGCCACTACATACCCATACCACTTGGGAGTCCTTGAGCACGCCGAAGAAGTGCAATTTGACCTGTGTGATAACCAGCGTGAAATACCGCCGCACCGAGCAAAGCCCCAAGCGTTGGAAACAATTCTTTGACCGGAGACGAATCTGGTAATGCAGTGTCCAGATCGCCATCGCTCATCGAGCCCAACCGGGCGACCACCGCGCCAACTATGTTCGCCACCTTCTCCGTCACCTCTTCTAGCACCGGATAAGCGGCAACGTCTGCCACCGGCTGACTCCCTATCCCAAACTTCTCGACATACGAGTCATCAAGTTGACTCTCGAGACCAATAGCTGGAACAACCACGCGGTCGAATGCATACGCCAAATGTCCGACATTCCACAGAATGTGAGACCGAGACGGTGTAAGTTGAAACATCAAATGGTGGGCTTCGAGATCATCAGAAAGTACCGTTTTCAGTAACATCGGTACTCCTGCTAAAGACTGACTATGCGCTTGAAGACCGTTATTGTCTGCTATGCCTAACCTCCCGGTTCCTATCCAGAGCCATCCCAAATAATGGCCCGCTGTGTAACACCCCAGAATCAAGCAATCGCACGCGCGTCAGTAATCTGCCGCGTCCAATGACACGCGTATAACCTCATCGTCGTTGCGCAGCACAATGTGTCGATTGGCAAACGCGGGATGCGACCACACAACACGGCGGTCACTCTCGCCATGACGAAACCTGGAGCCCGTTCCGGCACGAGAACCACCGTAGCCCGCATCGGACGTCGGGTCTAACAGATGGGTGCGGTCCAGCTCCACATAGCCCTCCGGACTGAACTCCACAATGATGAGGTCTCCCGTCTCGTTGTAGACAAAGTGCCGGTCCCCATGCTGAATAAAGTACGCAGACCCCCAACGATTCCGTGTCGTCAAACCTTCCGCTTCCCACACGCGCTCACCCGTTTCGGCCAGCAACCCGCGGACCTGCCCGTGACTGCCAATGCCGTAAATGTAATCCCCGTCAATGAGCGGTGTCGTCATCACAGCGTGAAGGCCGGTCGATTCCGAGACTTCGATGCCCCCTTCAAGCACCCGGTTATTTTCCCCACGCCAGAGCGCTTCCGCGGTCGGTCGGTCGCGGTCGAGGCGCATCATCAACGACCCGCTATAAAACCCGGACACAAACAGATACGGCCCACTTTTGACAGCATCGGCCACCGTCATGTTGGCACGGCCCGAGAAGGCTTCTTCCCAATAGACCGCCCCCGTCTCCGGGTTAAGCGACGAAAGGGCGCGCGGATGCCAGACAATCAGTTGCCGCGCGCCACCTTCTTCAATAATCATGGGTTGGTTGTAGCCCATCTCCGTTTGCGTTTCCAACGCGCGCCACACTTCGTCACCGGTACGGACATCGAAGGCCATCACTAGCGCATCGGGTTCGCCGCCCACCAAAAAGATAACGCGGTCCCCATCCACCAACGGTGCACTGGAGGTCCCCCACACCGGAATACTCGTGTCGTATTCGGCCACCGTATCTATGTCCCAAATGACTGCTCCCGTTTCCGCATCGAAACAGAAGATGCGTCCCGTGGCGCCGGTCACGTACACGCGCCCATCATGCACGGTCGGCGTGGCACGTGGTCCGGTTGCATAGGTGAACATCAACATGCGGTAGGTCGTCGCCCATTCGTGCGACCACAGCACCTCCCCCGTCACTTCATCCAACGCGAGCAGCCGTTCCGTCCCATCCATGGTGCGCGGTTCCGTTTCAACATAATCCAGTACATAGACGCGTCCATCTGCCACAGCCGGGCCTGCATACCCGCCGCTGATCGGCACACGCCATTTCACGGTCAGCCCATCGGCAGGAAAGGTGTCAACGATGCGGTCCTCGGTCCACACACCGAGACGATCCACACCGCGCCATTGGGGCCAATCCTCCGCACGCAGCCCAGTCAACCCAACCGTCACACCTACAATCGAACTGGCGACTAGCATCGCTTTGCACCGATG
>DTWD01000313.1 GCA_012963185.1 Acidobacteriota bacterium | reverse complement strand
GAGGTCGGCGGTTCAAGTCCGCCCGTGCCTACCATCTAGCTGTTGTTCAGAGTCTCCGACTTATTTAAAATCTATTGCATCACATGACCGACGTAACAATTACGCTGCCTGATAATTCAACCCGACAATTCCCGGCTGGCACTCCAGTTTTTGAAGTCGCACAAGGAATTTCTGGGCGTCTACGTAGGCAAGCACTGGCCGCGACCGTTAACGGCAAGATGGTTGATTTGTCGTATGAACTCAGGGAGAACGCGAGAGTCGAAATCGTAACATCAAATTCTCCCGGTGCCCTTGAGCTATATCGACATAGCACGGCACATCTCCTCGCCGCCGCCGTTACCGCCTTATTTTCTGAAACGCAGTGCGGTATTGGACCACCGATCGAAGATGGATTCTTTTATGACTTCATCGTTGATCGCCCGTTCGTACCAGAGGATCTTGAAGCGATCGAAGCAAAGATGATTGAGATCTCAAAACGTAATCTGCGCTACGAACGAAAGCTGATGCCAAAGGAAGAAGCCAAAGCTTTCTTCAGAGACCGTGGCGAATCCTTGAAGGTGCAACTCATTGAAGAGAAAGGTGGCCCCATCGTCTCGTGCTACACGATCGAAGATGCTTTTGTCGACTTCTGTACCGGACCACACGTACCCTCAACTGAAAAACTTAAGGCTTTTAAGGTGCTCCACAGTTCCAACGCCTACTGGAAAGGTGACGCTCAAAATCAGCCGATGCAACGAATCTATGGCACGGCGTTCTTTAAAGAGTCTGAACTCAAAAAATATCTACACAGACTCTCCGAAGCCAAAAAACGAGACCATCGAAAGTTGGGGAAGGAGCTTGGACTCTTTACATTTCACCCCTGGGCGCCGGGCGCACCTTTTTGGCATGCAAAAGGCACAACCCTTTACCAGACCCTGGCTGACTATATGCGGCGTGAGCTTTCAGGCGAAGGCTATCAGGAAGTCCGAACGCCTCTTGTATTCAACAAAAAACTTTGGGAAAAATCGGGGCACTGGGAACACTATCGCGAAAATATGTTCCAGATAGATTCAGAAGGCGAATCGTTCGCACTCAAGGCAATGAACTGTCCGGCTCACATGCTAATGTTTGCGAGTGAAGGCCGAAGCTACCGTGACCTCCCACTTCGCTTTTATGACCAAGGAGTGCTTCATCGCCAAGAAGCGTCTGGCGTGGTGAGCGGACTGACTCGCGTACGACAATTGTCACAGGATGACGCACACTGCTTCATTACTGAAGAACAAATCAGTGAAGAGGTTGAGCGCTTACTCAAACTCGTTAGTAGAATTTATGGCGACTTCCAGCTCGATTACAACGTTGAACTTTCGACCCGCCCTGAGCACTACATCGGAACAGTGGAAACGTGGGACCATGCCGAGCAACAGCTAAAATCGGCACTCAATGCTGCCAATAGCAGCTATTCGATCTCTGCCGGCGACGGAAGTTTTTACGGGCCCAAGATAGACATTCATGTCACCGATGCCATCGGCCGAAGCTGGCAGTGCGCCACGATTCAACTCGACTACCAGATGCCCCAGCGCTTCGGCTTGAAATACATCGGGGCTGACAATGCGGAGCACACTCCAGTCTTGATCCACCGGGCAATCTTCGGAAGTTTCGAACGATTTATTGCGGTCCTGATCGAACATTTCGCCGGTGCCTTACCACTATGGTTATCGCCCGTGCAATTACGAATACTGACCATTGCCGACCGACACATTGACCATGGCCAATCAGTACTTGAACAACTCACTAAAGCGGGCTTCCGGGGCGAACTTGATAAACGCCAAGAAAAAATTGGATTGAAAATTCGAGAGGCACAACTACAAAAAGTCCCCTATATGCTGGTAATTGGTGACAGAGAGGTCGGAAATGGGACGGTCGCTCTTCGAAATCGGAAAGACGGCGACCAAGGATCTCGAACCATTTCCGAAGTGATTAATTCACTAACAGACGAGGTCCGGCTGAAGCGGACCCCCATTCCAGAGTAAACTACCTGTTCTTTGTAATAAAGCGGACCCAGCAGAGAGAAGGGAGCAAGCTATTCCTGTAGGACGCGGCCCACGAGGGCCACGCCGTGATTTTCGTCAAAGCCGCACGCGCGTCAACGAACGCATTCGGGTGCGCGAGATTCGTGTAATCGACGACGAGGGCGAACAGCTAGGGGTGATGGCACCGCAACAAGCACTCACCATAGCGCGTGAAAAAGGTCTCGACCTTGTCGAAATCTCTCCGACCGCACAGCCGCCCGTTTGTCGTGTCATGGACTTCGGTCGGTATCAGTACGAGGAACAGAAACGGACGAGGCAAGCCAAGAAACACCAGAAAACCATTGAGATTAAAGAGATAAAGTTTCGACCCAAGGTTGACGAACACGATTACCAGTTTAAGAAGAAACACGTTGAACGTTTTCTCGCGCATGGAGACAAGGTAAAAGCCACAATCTTTTTTCGAGGACGTGAAATGGCTCATCCCGAGTACGGTCGTCACATTCTGGAACGCTTGGTTGGTGATCTGGGAGAAAACGCCACTCAGGAAACAATGCCACGGATGGAAGGAAATCAAATGCATACCATCCTGTCGAGCAAGACCGCAGCCAAAAAGGGTCGCTAACGGAATAACAAACGATGCCTAAACTCAAAACACATCGGGGAGCCGCCAAACGTTTTAACAAGACTGCTTCTGGGAAAGTGACTCGGAGTAAGGCCTACACATCACATATCCTGACCAGCAAGAGCACGAAGCGAAAACGTGGACTGCGCGGCACGACTATTGTAGCAGCAGTCGATCAAAGCCGAGTATCTCGAATGATTCCGTACAAGTAAGTAAGAAAAAATACTATGCCTCGAGTCAAACGCGGAATCATCAGGCGAGCCAAACGTCGGAAACTTCTGGCAAGAGCCAAAGGATTTTATCAGAACAAAAGCAAACTGTATCGTGCGGCAAAAGAAGCAGTCGATACATCGTTGAATTACGCATTCATTGGCAGGCGGCGTAAGAAAAGAGATTTTAGACGCCTCTGGATTACTCGAATCGGTGCCGCTGCTCGACTGAACGGACTGAGCTACAGTCAATTAATGCATGGACTAAGAATCGCTGGCGTCGCCTTAGATCGAAAATCTTTAGCTGATCTTGCCGTTCGCAGCCCCGAAGCATTTACACATCTGTCATTGCAAGCGAAAGAGGCCCAGGCCAACACTGTAGCCGAGGTCTAAATACTTACCGCCCCGAATTGGTAGAATCGGGGCAGAACCCCGATCGATGCCTCGTCCTCATACCGTCGATGAACTCCGAGCGGCTTTCAATGTCGCTGTTGAAGAAGCAGCTTCTACTGAAGCCCTTCAAAGTCTGCGCGACCAATATCTGGGCCGAAAGCGTGGTACCGTCCAGGCACTGCTTAAGTCGGTGGCTAATGCACCGGTCAACGAACGCCGCATCCTCGGAAAAGATGCCAATCAGCTTAAACAAGAAATTGAACAGGCACTTGATGCACGTCGCAAATCTCTAGAGGGACTACATCGTCCCGCTGGGGCCATCGATGTCACACTTGCTGGTCGCCCCGTCAGACTGGGCCATCGCCATCCACTAACGATAATTCGCGAAGAGATAGAACAGATTTTCGTAGGGCTCGGTTTCGAAATTCTTCACGGTCCAGAAGTAGAGGATGACTACCACAATTTTGAAGCCCTCAATATGCCGCCGGAGCATCCTGCTCGTGACATGCAAGATACTCTCTACCTCAAGCAACCACTCCAAACGAGCGATGGTCCAGCTGGAACCCTACTGCGCACCCATACGTCAGGGATGCAAGTCCGTTATATGGAAACGCATGAGCCACCTGTTCGGATCATCGCACCTGGGTTAGTCTATCGACGCGACACCCCAGATCAAACGCACTCACCAATGTTCCAGCAAATCGAAGGCCTCCTGGTGGGCGACAACGTAACTATCGCAGACTTGAAGGGCACACTCGAATGTTTCCTTCGGCAGTTATTTGAACCCGACACTCAAGTCATGTTCCGGCCAAGTTTTTTTCCGTACACAGAACCAAGTGCAGAGGTTTTCATTAGTTGCGTGTTCTGCAGCGGAGATGGTTGCTCCGTCTGCAAAAAAACTGGCTGGCTCGAAATTCTCGGTAGCGGCATGGTACACCCGGCGGTATTTGAGGCCGTAGGTTACGACCCTGAGCGGTACACAGGATGGGCATTCGGTATCGGAATCGACCGTATCGCAATTCTGAAGTATCGCGTTGAAGATATTCGGGCCTTTTACGATAACGATCTACGCTTACTGGAGCAGTTTTCCTCTTGAAAATCCTTGTTTCGTGGCTACGTGACTTCGTGCCGATCGCGGTAAGTGTCAAAGAACTTGCCGACGCGCTCACGATGCGAGGATTTGAAGTATCCGCCACCGATCCTGCGCCTGTAATACCGGAGCGTCCAGCAAATTCAGACGATGCTGTACTCGACCTAGAAATAACAACAAACCGACCCGATTGCTTAAGCGTCGTCGGTATCGCACGCGAAGTCGCAACACTCTTTGGTGCCGAATTGAATTCGCCCACGCTCTCAGCGTCTCCATCTGGTAATGACTCACTCACCGTTACTGTCGAAGATCAAGCGCAAGAACTCTGCGCAAGATATACAGCCTCGACTAGCGAAGTCCGTGTCGGTCCGTCACCTTCCTGGCTATCAGCCCGTCTAATGGCTGCCGACGTTCGGCCTGTAAACAATGTCGTTGACGTAACCAACTACGTATTACTAGAGCTCGGCCATCCAATGCATGCCTTTGACCGTCACCAACTCAAAGGGGACGAGATACAGATTAGACGAGCACTCCCAGGCGAAAACATTCGAACTCTCGACGGTGAAGACCGTGTCCTAACTGACCATATGCTTGTGATTGCAGATCGAGTTAGTCCGCAAGCAGTTGCTGGCGTAATGGGTGGTGCGGCTTCGGAGGTAACGTCTTCGACCAAGCGCGTCACTCTCGAAAGCGCTTACTTTACACCACACTCAATCCGCCGAACGAGTAAACAACTTGGGTTGTCAACTGAGGCTTCATATCGATTTGAACGGGGTGCGGATATTGAAGCTCCATTGCGAGCAATGCTACGCGCTCAGAACTTATTAGTTGAGATCGGAGCCTGCGCAACTTGGAGTACGATTGTCGACCATTATCCCGTCAAGCACATACCACCGACCGTGCCACTCAGGCATGCCCGGATAAAACGGATACTCGGCATAGACATCGCCGCCTCATTCGTGAGCAAAACGCTTGAACGCCTGGGCTTTGACGTCGCGACTACGAACGAATCAGGCACACATCGAGAATGGATCGTTACAGTCCCGACTCATCGCGTTGACGTCAATCGAGAGATCGACCTCATTGAAGAGATCGCGCGGCACCACGGGTACGACCGACTCCCTTCTACCTTTCCAGTGATGGTTAGTCCCCCAAACCCAACGTCAAAATACATCGAACAACAACGAACTGTGCGTCATACATTAACGGCTAGTGGCTGCTCTGAGGCAATCACTTACGGCTTCATTGAAGAAAACGCCGGAAAACCATTCTTGCCCGAAAACGAAGACCCGGTGCGTGTCGCAAACCCGTTGTCTGAAAAATACGACATCTTGAGACCGTCGCTCCTTCCAGGACTTGTTGATTCTCTGATCTACAACCGTCGTCGTGAACATCGCCACATCCGTCTGTTCGAAATTGGCCACAGGTTCACCATCAGCGATGGAGAGAGCGCGGGCGTTGCGGTGGTGCTTACCGGTAATTCATCACTTGAACACTGGAGTAACGACGAACGTAAAACCGACTTGTACGATCTGATTGGCATCGTTGACACTCTTTGTGATGTGCTCGGGATAGTCGCAACCTACTCAGCAGATACACGGCCTGCATTCGTGCCTGGACAGACATCCAGCATTACTGCCACAAGCCAGACTGAACCGGACAAGTCGATCACACTTGGTCACCTTGGACAATTAGCACCAGCCTTCTGCCGCAAACGAGGTCTTCCCGCCGCGGGAGATAATATTTATGCGGCTGAGTTCGATCTTGGTGCAGCTGCTCGAGTAGCGATTGACCGTCGGCGGATGATTGCCCACCCATTGCCGCGTCATCCCTCTGTACAACGTGATATCGCAATTATCGTCGATGCGACCTTGCCCGCTGCCACCGTTCGTGGCACGATCCGTCAAACTGCACCAGATACATTATTGAGTATTCGAGAATTCGACCGGTACGAGGGAGAGGGAGTTTCTGCTGGTTCTATCAGCCTCGCCTTCAGGCTAACGTTTCGTGCATCGGAGCGAACGCTTACCGACATCGAGGTACAGCAATCAATGGATAGTATCGTAGCCGCACTTCAAAATACGCACGGCGCGATGCTCCGATAAATCGTTTTATGATGTTATGAACTGAGCAGGAGTCTTTTCGCATGGTTAACACTGTTCAATCACTCGACATGGCTACTTTGGATCGTCTTGCAGAAAAGGTCTCAGCATTAGTCCAAATGCTTGGGCAAACAAGAAACGAATTAGCCGATACCAGTAAAAACAACACTCGCTTATCAAATGAACTAGAGGCATTGCAGGCCCGATTTTCTCAATCGCAACAGGATGGTCTGGAAATGCAAACACTTCTAGACGAACGCGACCAAATACGTGCACGTGCCACAGAAATACTCGACCAACTTGAATCACTAGACTTGTAAACGCGAACTGATTTTTTCTTAATCCAAGGTTCAACGTGACCACCGATCATAAAGGCATTATCCACGTCGAGATTCTTGGCCAGCAGTATCCGATTAAAAGCCAACTCGACTCCACCTACGTCTCAGACCTCGCATCGTACGTACATCAAAAAATGATCGCTGCCTCAGACCGCTCCCCTGCTACCGACTCTGCTCGGGTTGCTGTTCTCGCGGCACTCAATATTGCGGATGAATATTTCCGTTGCCGTGACGGACAAACGGCAGACGATGGAGCGGCAAAGCAACGAGTTCTGGAACTTGTTGAGAAACTCGACACTGCGATCGCTGGCGTAGAAGACATAAGCAGTGATTAGGCACTAGTCTTGCTCGCGTTACAAGTTCGATTTAAGATGTTTTAAGGGCGAAATAAAGGCGCGCTTGTTGGGACCAGCGCTGGAATAGTTTAGACTCTGGTCACATTTACGGTTTGAGTTCCCTGCAGTGCAGGTGATGGTTTGGAGGGTCGTTTGAGCCATTGTTGTATTGAAGCGAGTCACGAAGCTTTGCTGTGAGCATGCCTCTGAGCGAGGAAGCCTAGAGGCGGAGCTAAACACAGTGACTCCACCTGCTAAAGCAGGTTCATACGACCTCCCCACACGGCAATCGCGGGGTTTTT
>DTWD01000312.1 GCA_012963185.1 Acidobacteriota bacterium | reverse complement strand
TATTGTCCGAGGTCCCCGACGGTTTTTTCAGTACCGGTATGAGCTGCGCATCATTGGAGAGGATTATTTTGGTCTTGATGTTGAGTTGCCCGCACTAGAGATCAGGTATCGAATCGAACGCGCGCTCGATGGAGGGGCGCTAGTAGAAGGTCGCGAGTTAACCTATTTCCTACCGGCGGAATCTGTGCGCGTGCTGGCTCTGGTACCAGCTGCTGTTACTGATATTCGGGAGCTTCCTGGTGAAACATTTGGCGATGTCGAGGGTCGACTGTTTCGTGCTAATGCAACGGGGATCCTTGCGACGGTGTTGGCTGGTTTGGCTGGAATTGTGCTCTTACTGGCTGTAGTGCGTGCACGACGTGATTGGCAGGTGTCCGCAGCTAAGGTTGACCCGTGTGTGTCGTCTTGGGATGTGGCTCGTGCAGCAGTAGGAGAGTTGACGCGTGTGCAGGCGGCTAGTGAGGTAGAAGGCTGGTCACGAGACCTTGTTGGTCGGGCCTTGGCGGTCTTTCGCCTTGCCGGGGCGCTCATACTGGAACAGCCCGTCTCCCAAATGACTCAGCTCGATGAGGCCAGTGAGGCGGATCGTGAAAGCCGGCTCTACGTGCGGTCATGGCCATTCGGCGGTACAGAGGCATTGGTATCTTCAGCAATGACGGTTCGGCGCATCGAATCGGCACTACCGATTATCCGTAACGATCGTCCCGAGGATGAAAGGTTTCTCGAGACGATACACAAAGCGCTCAAAAGTTTTACGACAGCTCAATACACTTCGGATGGTTTTGAGCCAGCCAGACTTAGTGATGACGTCCAGCGATCAGTTGAAGTGTTGTCGGTCTTGCGTCGTCGCACACTCCCGCCGGTCTGGGCTGTAACTGAAGCACGACGGACACTGCAGCAGTGGGTTAATAGGCGATGGCCACGATAGGTGACTTTGCTGCTCTGCTTGGCAGGACGCTCGGTGAGTTTACAGAACTGAGTGGTGGGACGTTCGCGTTGTTACAGCGTGATACGGCGTTGTTGGTGTACGCACTCTTGATTGGAGTATCCGTCGTAATTCTTCTGTATCGGAGAATGCGTCGAACCGGAAATGGTGAAGACCGTATTGTTCTGCCTGCCATATTTGGGTCGGCCCTTTTTCCGAAGAGTCATTCTGCGCCACTTCGCCATGTTGCGTATGCGTTTTTCTTGTTAGGTTTAATTGTTTTTGCGTTTGCGCTTGCGGATCCCCATACCGCATTGGTCGAGGATGAAGCGTCGTATCCCGGTCATCGCATCACGCTGATGATTGATGCGTCTCTGAGCATGAATACGGCATTCGCGACCGAGCAGTTGTCGGCTGGTAATACATTTCTCGCGAATGTCTCGGCGGCAGAATATTTTGTAAAACGACGGATGGAAGGTCCTTACCAGGATCTCGTCTCGCTCGTTCAGTTTGGTAACGAAGCTTACATTGTGACGCCGTTTACTAATGACTATCAAAATATCTTACTGAGTATTAGTCTGATTGGCACACCGGAGGAATATCGACGATTTCCCGACCATGGCACGCTCATTATGAAAGCGATTAGTCGTGGCGTGCAGCTGTTCCGGTCGTTTGATTTTCTTGGAGCGACAGGCAATCTCATTGTCATTTTCAGTGATGGCCAGGATACGCGTGCCCGATTTGAGGATGTGACTCTTGACGACATCATGCAGGAAGCCGCTGACAACGAAATCCCCGTGTATTTCATTCGCACGGCCTACGATCAGGAACTCGGTGACATTATTTCCGATCAGCAATGGAAGTTGGCGGTTGAACGAACCGGTGGAAAATTTTTTCCCGCTGAAAATGAAGCCGCGATTCTTTCTGCGATTCATGAGATCGATGCGCTCGCTAAGGGGCGGATTCGCGTGAAGCGCTATGTTGCCCATGAACCAAGATTTCAAGCATTTGCACTCGTGGCGGTTTTGTTGTGGATGATCGCGTTGGCGATGACCCTCGGGTTCAAACAGTTTCGGAGGTTCGCGTAAATGAGGACCGTAATTAACTACGTCGTTGTTGCTGTGATTCTTGGTGGTGTTGCTGCTGTTGCACTTACGGCAAGCCGTATCGATCGGCGTGTTGCACGGGCGGAGCAGCAGATGGCCACATTAGAACTTGATGCACCGGACACGACCTATGCAGAACTGTCCGAGTATTTAGATTTTGCTGAGTCGATGCCATGGCTCTTTGGTGATACACGTGCGGACTTAGCTGCACGTCGCGTTACCCTTCGTTATTGGCGAGGCGAGTTTGCCGGCATTCTTGCTGACTATGCTGATACGACGTCTGCCGAGGTAACGGAAAATCTTCCGCTTCAATTTATTGTGGCAAATGCGGCCTACCGCGCCGGCGTCAACGCGGAAGCAGAGCGTGAGGAGGTACTGCGAGCTATCGATGGCGCGATCGGTGTCTACCTTGGAGTACTTCAGGAGAGTCCTGACCATCCTGATGCCGCCTATAACTATGAGTACCTGATCCGTCTTCGGGCGGATATTGCTGCTGGGGCTGATATCCCGATGGGTTCTGTTAACCCGAATGGCCGGGAGGGCGAGTCACCCGAAGACGGGGCTTTGGAGGAAATCAAGATTTATGTTCCGCTGCAGCAGGATGTCGACCCGGAGATGGATGAATCTCCGACCCTCGGAGCTGGGCAGGGTATTCGTAAGCGAGGGTAAGACGTGCCTGGGATGCGCTTTGTTGAGCAGGATTTTCTTTGGTTACTGACCGTTCCGGTTGCCTTACTCGTTGCGTTGGTTTGCCAATTGATTCGTCGGCGTCAGACTGTGCGGTATTTACACGGGCAGCGAACCGTGCCCATCGTTGAACGTTTTACGTTCGCCGGTGGTTTGAGTTTTTGGTTCATGGTGGTCGCTGCGAGTGCATTGGTTGTTGTGGATCTGGGTCGTCCACAGGTGTTGATGTCCGTCACGCAGAGCGCGGGCGTCGATGTTGTTGTTTTGCAAGATGGTTCCACATCGATGCGAGTCACGGATGTGACGCCTGATCGATGGCAACGTTCTGTTAGCTGGCTTCGGACATTTGCTGAGGTGTTGAGTTGGCGGCAGGAACGTGTCGCCTTAGCGCTTTTTGCGCACCGCACGGCACCCCAAGTGCGGTTGACGAGCGATCCGAACTCATTATTCTTCTTCCTTGATCACCTCGGTGAAGAGTCGCCCTTTCAACTACAAGATGATACGAGTTGGGATACGAACATCGAAGACGCTATTTACTGGGGCGTCAAGATGGTCGACAAAGATGAGGAGTTGTATGGCCGCCGCCTCAGTGCCAAAGCATTTATTGTGCTCTCCGATGGGCAATCCTGGAGTGGTGAGGTCGAGCGCGCGCTTGCTCTGGCGCAGAGCCGTAATATCCGGGTATATGTTGTTGGTGTCGGAACCACGTCTGGTGGTTTTATTCCCCAATTACCCGCGCGGCGCTATCAAGAACCGGAGCCACCCATTCATTCGGTGCTGGATCGACAGTCGTTGCGTGCGATCGCGCAAGCAGGCGGTGGTGCGTACTATGAACTGGGTGCAGAGTCAGACCAAGTAGTGGCTCTTAAGATACTGGCAGATATTCAACGGGCATCGCGCGGCATTCTCCAGCGTCAGGAAGATTTTGCCGAGCTCTACTGGTATTTTCTTCTAGCGGCGGCAGTGTTGGTTGGATGGGGGACGTTGTTACTAAAGGAGCAAACACAGCTATGGTGGCAACTTGCTGCGGCTGTGGTCGTTGTTGTTGCGCTGCTGCCGTAAAGGACTGTTCTGTTGCACGGCTCACTGTTTACAATTGAATTAAGGGTGCGTCCGTATCGGTTTTCGTAAAGGGGGAATGTCTTTTGTTACGCTTACAACGCGTGGCGAGTTACCTGGCTGTCGGAGTCAGTGGCTGCGTTGTGTTGATTCCGTTGGCGTATCGACTGGGCGTCTTACCGCTTGGTGTGGCATTTGCGTGCTTTGCTGGGGGTGTTGCGGTCGGATCCTTATCGGCACTGGTTATAGGTTTTTCGCTCATGCGTACTGGTGTTGACAGAAAAAGTGCATTTGCGACGGTTGCGTTATTTGTCGTAGCCAGTGTGGTGTCCGTGCCATGGATGTCGGTAGTGTTAGCTGTTGGTGCGCCGGCTATTCACGATATTACGACTGACATATCGGACCCTCCACGATTCGTCGAAGCCTTTCAGCATGTAGCCCTTGGCCGAACCGACTACGGTGGTGAAGAGCTTGCAAAACAGCAGCGCGAGGCCTATCCGGACATAGCACCAATTATGGTGACAGAGTCACCAGACGAGGCATTTAATCTCGCGCTCGAGGTTGCTCGCGATATGGGGTGGAAGGTAACCGCTGCTGATGCTCGTGAGCAGCGGATTGAGGCGACAGATACGACATTTTGGTTCGGTTTTGTCGACGATATCGTGATTCGAATTCGTACAGAGGGCGTTGGCAGTCGGATTGATGTGCGGTCTCTCTCGCGGGTTGGTGTCGGAGATTTGGGTGCGAATGCGAGCCGTATACGGCGTTACCGTGACGCACTGACTGCTAGGTAACGACTGTCCTTACCAAATAGTGATAGCTCGATGTATTCTACAAGTCTTGAATCGGGACGAAATACAAGGTGACTTATGGTGAAACGTGATTTATTCATTCTTATCGTCGGTGTTTCTCTGTTTGCAGTGACCCTGATGGCACAGGAGCCAACGATTCGTCGGCCGGAGAATTTACCGGAACCGGTGAGTCAGGATCAACGTATCGAGGTTTCTGAGATTGATAACACACTTGCTGATTCGAATGTTGTCTTACTCGATGTGCGCGAAGCATGGGAACTCGAAAAATATGGAACGCGCGAAGGCTACATTCATATTCCATTGTTTGAGTTGGAAGACCGTTTAGATGAATTGCCGAGAGATAAGATGATCCTTACCGCTTGACAGGGCGGTGGACGGGCTGCGCGTGCCGCGGCCTTACTTGTAGAGAATGGATTCCGTTCGGCTGGGTTTTGCGGATTACGTGAGTATTCTGGTGACCGCGTGTATCCGACCGACTCATCCACGCGATAAGACCGTTCGGAGGGTCTGACACCACGTGCGGCAGAGACGCGCGGTGACGTGGACGTATATTGAGGATACGGACGGTCAAGCTGGGAAATAGGAGACGTGGGTGGGAATACTACAATTCTAATCTCACACTCAAGATTTCTACAGTTTGTTTCTAAGCTGAATAAGTCACCTCTGGTCATAGGTAACCTACCTCTTTGTTAAAACGGTTCTATTTTATATGCCGGTTAGACTATTTAAAATAGTGCTATTTGTATTTTTTGTGGGACAAATTGCGTTGGCCCAATCGGAACGCGCTGTCATCGGAACCGTATTTGATGAGACCGGTGCGGTGCTGCCCGGTGTTACGGTTGAATTGACTGCCGATACACGTGAAGTTGTCGCGGTGACTGATGATACGGGTTCTTACCGGTTTGACGCTGTCGTTGCGTCACAGGCCGTGCTGTCTTTTCGGTTGATTAATTTCTCACAAGCGAACCGGGATGTTGAGTTGACCGAGCCAGAGCAACGTGTGGATGTCGTGCTCATGCTTGGGATGACGGCCGATGTCGTTGTCACTGGCAGTCGGACGTTTCGAAATATTGCCGATCTTGAGAATCCGCGACAAAACTTAGTCGGCATTGCGACGTCGGCCAGCGTTGGGGCCATTACGGCCGAGCAATTAGCGTCGCGACCGATCATGCGCCCGGGAGAAGTTTTGGAATCAGTACCTGGCTTTATTACCAGCCAACATAGTGGTGAAGGCAAGGCGAATCAATATTATCTGCGGGGTTTTAATTTGGACCACGGGTCAGATTTTGCGACGACGGTGGCTGGTGTTCCTATGAACGAATCGTCTGGTGCGCACGCGCATGGTTACAGTGATCTCAATCTTCTGATTCCTGAACTAGTCAGTGGCGTGCAGTACACCAAAGGGCCGTATTTTGCTGAGCATGGTGACTTTTCTGCTGCAGGGTCGGCAAATATTAGTTATCTCAATGTACTGGACCGACCGTTGTTCAACGTTAGCACTGGTGGGAAGGGTTGGGGGCGTGTGTTTGGTGCTGCATCTCCGAAGGTCGGGGAAGGTAACCTGCTTGTGGCTTTAGAGCTCAGCAAAAACGATGGGCCCTGGGAATTACCGGATAACATGAGAAAAAGGAATGGTGTTATTCGTTACAGTCAAGGCGATATCCGCAATGGATTTTCCGTCACTGCTATAGGCTATTCTGCTAATTGGAATTCCACTGACCAGATACCACGTCGAGCGGTGAAGGCCGGCACGATTACGCGGTTTGGAAATCTCGACCCAACGGCTGGTGGCAGCACTAAACGTTATAGCCTTGCGTTTGACTCGCTTGTGTCAGGGGGCACTCAATCGACGCGTGTCACGGTATATGGCCTACGGGGCAGACTCAATCTATTTCAAAATTTTACTTATTTTCTAGTTGACCCTGTTAATGGCGATCAAGTAGAGCAGACTAGTAATCGATGGGTTTATGGTGGGAAGGTTGTACATCG
>DTWD01000311.1 GCA_012963185.1 Acidobacteriota bacterium | reverse complement strand
TGGGCGCGTTCGATTAAGAACCGAACGGCTCTTCGCGATAAGCCTGGGGTGATGCCGCCGTGGTACATCGAAAAAGATATTGGGATTCAAGCATTCAAAAATGACTGGTCATTGAGCGACGATGAGATCGCAAAGATTGCGCGCTGGGCCGATAACGGTACGCCCCGAGGTAATCCAGCGGACATGCCGCAGCCTTTGGCCTTTATTGATGTTGACGAGTGGGAGCTTGGGCCGCCAGACCTTATTGTGTCATCAAATTCATTCGAGATTAAGGGGCGGGCGCCGGACTGGTGGGGCAATTTGGGACTCGTTGATTCTGGGCTAACAGAAGACCGGTATGTGTCTGGGATTGAATACAAAGAGGTAACCAATCTGCCCCGTGGTGTGAAGTCCGATACGGTTGGCGGACTGTTTGTAGTGCATCACTCGGCGTTGGCGGTGTTTGATCCAGACGGTGACGATGATCCAAGACAGGCGTCTTCGTGGCCAGTACATGAGGTCGGTCGAAATTCAGATGTGTTCGACGCAGAAGCGGGACGTCTGATGAAGGCCGACTCGAAAGTCAGTTTTTTCTCAAGTCATCTTCATGCAAATGGTATCGATACGGAAGGTCGGCTTGATGTTGGATTTTATTTTCATCCAAAGGGATACGAACCGACCAAGAAAATGGAACTACTTTTCTTTGGGAACGGCCCGGACCTTGATATTCGATCGATGGATAACGACCAACAAGCACATGCGTATTTCACACTCCCTGAAAATACAAAAATTAGTGTGTTTGAACCGCATATGCATGCACCTGGCGTGCGCATGTGTTTAGAAGCGGTGTGGGGAACGACGGTACAGACGCTGAATTGTGCTGGTTACGATCATAACTGGGTACGTGTATACAAATACGCAGACGACGCGGCACCGCTTTTGCCGAAGGGTACGATTTTGCATCTCACTGGTTATTTCAATAATTCGCCCAGCAATCCAAACGTGCCAGACCCACGTAACTGGTCAGGGTCAGGACACCGCTCTGTCGACAATATGTTCATTAATTTGATGCAGGCGGTATACCTGGATGATGAAGAGTTCGCCGGCGCAGTCGCTGAACGAGAGGCGATGCTTGAATCAAAGGGCGGTCTCGATATCGGGTGTGTACTCTGCGGTCTTGAGGATGAATCGGAGACGGTAGGTGGCAACAATAACAATTAGTAAAATACGGGTGAGACGTTTCACCGCGGTCGCCGTTCTGGCCATGGGTCTGGGGGTGATTTGTCTAGTGCCGACAGTCGCCCAGCAGGCCTATATGTCAGGCCAGTCCATTTCACCGGCTTACGAAGGATGGGAACAGAACGACGACGGTTCTTTTGACCTCGTTTTTGGTTATATGAACCGGAACTGGAAACAAGTTGTCGATGTGCCGATTGGCCCTGACAACAGTATTGAACCTGGGGGGGCGGACCAGGGACAGCCGACTCATTTCTACCCTCGGCGCAATCGATTTACCTTCCGCGTTCGTGTGCCCGCCGATTTTGGCGATAAGGAGTTGGTATGGAGGCTGACCGCGAATAGCTACACGGAACGTGCATACGGAACGCTGAAACGCGATTACTTTATGGATAATCTTGTTGTACAAGCTAATTATGGAGCAGGTGGTGCGGCGGCTACCACTCCGGAGTTGATCGACAACGAAGCTCCCGTGCTGCTGATCGATGGTCCAGCCGATCGAACTACACGGGTTGGCGAACCAATCACTCTGGTTGCTTTTTCTTCGGACGATGGTAAACCTAGAGCTCGGTCGTTGCGTGCTTCGTCTCCTCGTTTCCCCGGTCGTATTACTACCGATACAGCAACTGGCCATCGGTTGGCGTGGTACGTCTACCGTGGTGCAGGAAATGTTGCGTTCGATCCTCCTCAGACGGACACATGGGAGGACACGCGAGATGGAGGAAATTCTCCCTGGTCTCCTGGATGGCAAAGACCGGAGATTCCAGAAGATGGTCATTGGACGGTTGCGGTGACCTTTTCCGAGCTGGGGACCTACGTGCTACGGGCTATTGCCCATGATGGTGGCTTAGCGACTGTTGATGACGTAACGGTCGTTGTCAGTCCGTAAAGTCGTGTTTTTCGAAGACTAAGCGGAATTTATTGGCTCTAAAGCATTGGTTCAACGTGGATTACATCTGTTTAAAACCTGCCTTGACACCTCCTCACTGACATCTAATAATTCGGGTAGTCTAGGGCAGTAGGTACTGGCTCAATGTCTGAGGTTTATTTGTAGTGGTTTCTATGTTTGGACGAACAACGGCTGCCACTTTGGCTGTGCTTGTTTTCAGTCTGACTGTCGAAGTAGGCGTTATCGAAGCGGCAGAGGCTGAGGATTATCGTGCTGTTCTCGATCGGTATTGCGTGGGTTGCCACAACGACCGTTTGCAAACGGCCGGGGTCTCGCTCGACGACTTGGATGTGGCGCATGTTGCTACTGGTGCGGAGACGTGGGAGAAAGTCGTTCGAAAATTACGCGCGCGGGAAATGCCGCCTCCGCGTCGACCAAGACCTGATGAGGAAACCTA
>DTWD01000310.1 GCA_012963185.1 Acidobacteriota bacterium | reverse complement strand
TTATCTGGACGAATAATCTTAGGCGGATGGGGTTCGAATGTCACAACGACAGCTCTGCGACCTCGCTTTTCTGCACGTCTTCGCACATTGTCGAGAATAGCCGCATGCCCCCGGTGGACACCATCAAAATTCCCGAGAGCAACCACAGCGCCGTCCCACCCCAACGCCTTTTGGTCATCAGGGAAATAAATAACGTTCAAATTAGAGCCGGGCGTACTCGTCAACGACATTAAAGTTACTAAGAAATGGCTTTCACCGCAGAAAGCAGAAGGTGTTCAAGAGAAGCACCAGCTACGTCTAGTGTTAGACCATCATAGGCTAGGGCCATGTCCTCAGGTAGCGTTTCACACGTCGCTCGATGAGGAAGGTCGTGAGTCATGTGGGTAAATAAAGTCCGTCGGGCACCGATCCGCCGGGCAACGGAGACAGCTTCGTCCAGTGTAAAGTGCGTCGGATGCGGCTTGTGGCGTAACGCGTCAAGCACCAAGACATCAAGATCTTCAAGCAAGATCCACGAATCATCAGGTATCGTATTGCAGTCAGTTAAATAGGCAAACTTTCCAACGCGAAATCCAAAAACAGGTAATGTTCCGTGCATTAATGGAACTGGTATTACAATCTCCCGCCCAACACAGAACGGTCCTACTACAGTCGCCAGCGTTAGCTGTGGCAATCCACCACCACGTGGCGTTTCTGGATCAAATACATAACCGAACATTTTTCGGACTTGAGCCAGCGAATGAGCATTTCCAAGACAGGGAATAGAAGATTTCTGACGAAAGTTAAATATGCGAACGTCGTCCAACCCGAGCACATGATCAGCATGACTATGGGTCAATAAAATGGTATCCACCCGCGTCAATCCAAAGCGTAATGCCTGCGCACGCAGGTCTGGAGATGCATCAACCAAAACAACCATGCCATCATCGAACGTCAACTGAATCGATGGACGCCACCGTCGATCACGTGAATCGGTTGACTGACACGTCGTACAGTCACACGCGATTACGGGCACACCCGCTGATGTCCCTGTCCCAAGAAACGTTATACGCACGTAGCAATCTATGAAGTAATATCTGCAGACTCGTCGAGTCTTTGCTTCGCACTCAAGAATTTATTTCGAAGCTCGTACAATACCCGCTGAAGAAATGCCGCTTCGTCTTCAGTGAGGTTCCCCCGTGTCTTTTCTTCCAGCAAGACTAACATCTCAATCGCTTGCCCAGCCGCTTCGAGATTAATCGGCAAATTCACGCCACTGTCCGGGTCCTTGACTTCACCAAAATGAACTGCCGCCGTCGTAGCTAGCGATACGACAAAATGGCTAAAAGTTACATTGCCCACTTTGTTAGCATACGCCACGATGTCTAAACATTCTCAACGTACTACGTCTTCCGCCAGTTCAGCTTTCCAGAAACTTCTCGACTTAATGGCCACGCTACGGTCTCCAGCCGGCTGCGCATGGGACCGCGAACAAACACTTAAATCGCTCCGGCCATTCTTAATCGAGGAAACCTATGAAGTAATCGACGCAATTGATCGCAACGATGTCAATGCACTACGAAATGAACTTGGTGATTTTCTCCTTGAAGCAGTGTTTGTAGCTCAGATCTGCTCTGAACAGGACAGTTTTCATATCGGTGATTCTATCGATGCTATCTGCGAAAAACTAATCCGGAGACACCCTCACGTATTTGACCACGATGACGAAAATCAAGACAGCTTAACTAGTGCAGACGTTAAACAACAGTGGGAGGCTATCAAAGCTTCTGAGCAACGTGACAAGAACATCAAGCCAGGCATGCTTAGTAGCCTTCCTCCCGGTCTACCCAGTCTCTTACACGCCGACCGGATAGGACGTCGAGCGTCTGTCGTCGGATTCGACTGGCCAACTATTGACGGCGTCGACACAAAAATAGCTGAAGAATTCGCTGAACTTGACCACGCGAGAAACACGGGGGACATCACGGCCGTTGAGGAAGAAATCGGCGACCTTCTTTTTACTCTCGCGAATCTCGCTCGTCATCTTAAAGTTGAACCAGAGTCTGCACTCCGTGCAGCCAACCAAAAATTTACAAATCGTTTCACAGAACTTGAAGAATCTTTCAATGCGCGCGGAATAGCACTTCGTGATGCCAGCCTGGAAGATATGGAGACCGAGTGGCAACGTATCAAAAATAGCCGCTCGTGACACAAACGATACAGAGACTGTAACTAAGGAATCAGCCTCTAAAAAAGAAGCCTCGCGGTAAATAGATACGCTTCAATCGTTAATTACGCCCCAACACATCGGAATGGTAGTCCTGAAGAGGTCGCACAGATTTTTTATCAGAACGCAAGGAACGAATCGCATTAACCGTCGCAGTAGCACCGGTCAATGTAGTCACACATGGAACACCATAGAGCATGGCGATACGCCGCATCGCCATATCATCGAAAAATGATTCACGCCCCAAGGGTGTATTCACAATAAGTTGAACCTCTCTGTCTAACAGACGATCGCCGACATGAGGCCGCCCCTCATTAATTTTATAAACGACCTCTACATCTAGCCCATGAGCGCGAAGGTATGCCGCAGTGCCACGCGAAGCGATCAATTCGAATCCTAGCTCAGCAAGATCTCGGGCAATAGGTACAACATTCCGCTTATCATCATCATTAACGCTAATGAATGCTCTCCCCGAGTCAGGCAACCGATTCCCTGCAGCCAGTTGGGCTTTTGCATATGCCGCCCCAAAATTATCTGCAGCTCCCATCACTTCTCCGGTCGATTTCATCTCTGGACCAAGAATCGTATCGACGCCAGGGAAACGTACAAAAGGAAACACCGGACCTTTCACAAAAACACCAGCAATTTGAAGATCATCAACAAAGCCCAGTTCGGCTAGCGTTTTTCCCACCATCAACTGCGCAGCAACCTTAGCCAAAGGCACACCGGTTGCCTTTGAAAGATACGGCACCGTTCTCGACGCACGTGGATTTACCTCGATGAGGTAGACCGTCTCTTCTTTGATTGCAAACTGAATGTTCAGTAATCCAACGACTTTAAGTGCTTTAGCAATGCGCCGCGTGTAATCGCGTATGACCGACAAATGCTGTTCAGGAACAAGAACCGGTGGTACGACACATGAACTATCACCAGAATGGATGCCAGCTTCCTCAATATGCTCCATGACTCCACCGATAACCACAGCACCTTCCGTGTCTGCAACAGCGTCAACATCCAACTCGAATGCATCCTCAAGGAACTTGTCAACTAATACAGGATGCTCAGGCGAAGCCTCAACTGCCTCGGTCATATAGCGGTCCACCGCCGCAGGGTCGTAAACGATAGCCATGGCACGACCACCAAGAACATAAGAGGGACGAACCAATACCGGATAGCCAATTGATTCTGCAATCTCACGTGCTTCTTCTCGGGACGTCGCAAGTCCATTCGGCGCTTGCGGAATCCCTAGATCCCACAAGAGTTGAGAAAACCTTTTTCGATCTTCTGCTAAATCTATCGAGTCAGGCGAAGTCCCAATGATATCCACGCCTGCGGCCTGCAAGCCCAACGCAAGTTTCAATGGTGTTTGACCACCGAACTGGACAATGCAAGAAACCTTGCCACCAGCCGACTGTTCACGCTCAATAACTGCATGTACGTCTTCGAATGTAAGTGGTTCAAAATACAACCGGTCAACGGAATCATAGTCCGTGGATACAGTCTCAGGGTTGCAGTTAATCATGACGGTCTCATAACCAACTTCACGTAATGCGAACGCAGCGTGACAGCAACAGTAATCAAACTCAATACCTTGTCCGATTCGATTCGGTCCACTACCAAGAATGACGACTTTCTGACGATCGGTTGGCTCTGCTTCGCATTCCGTCTCATAGGTTCCGTAGAGATAAGGCGTAAATGACTCAAACTCTGCCGCGCAAGTGTCGATCCTCTTATAGACCGCGCGAAGATTGTTATCGGCTCTGCGAGCTGCGATTACGGATGGTTCGACTCCGATAGCAACACCAAGTTGCTCATCACCAAAGCCAGCACGTTTTAAGGTCCGAAGAAGGTCACTCGACAGGTCGCGTGATCCAACCAACGTTGCCTCCCGACGAAGCTCAACAATTTCAGAAAATTGAGTAAGAAACCAACGGTCAATCTTCGTAGCATCAAACACCTGGTCTACAGACCACCCAGCCTCAAAAGCCTCAAACACTGCCCACATGCGACGATCGGTTGGCGAAACAAGGCGGCGCCGCAATTCACCCGGCTCTCTCTCTTCAACGACATCATTCGAGAAAAGGTTTCCACTTGCACCTATCTCTAACGAGCGAATTCCCTTCAAAAAAGCCTCTTTAAAGGTCCGACCAATCGCCATCGCCTCACCAACAGACTTCATCTGCGTAGTCAGCGTCCGGTCTGCCTTGGGGAATTTCTCAAAAGTCCAACGCGGAACTTTCACAACGACATAGTCGATTGCTGGCTCAAAAGAAGCTGGAGTTAGCTTTGTAATATCGTTAGGGATTTCTGAAAGCCGATAGCCAAGAGCTAACTTGGCAGCGATCTTTGCAATCGGAAAACCGGTAGCCTTTGACGCGAGTGCAGACGATCGTGAGACCCTTGGATTCATTTCGATTGCGACCATCCGCCCATCTTCAGGATTGATTGCAAACTGAATATTTGAGCCACCGGTCTCTACACCGACACGGTTAATGATTCGTCGCGCAGCATCTCGCATCCGTTGATACTCTTTATCGGAAAGCGTCAGAGCTGGAGCCACTGTAATGCTGTCTCCTGTGTGGACTCCCATCGGGTCGATATTCTCAATCGAACAAATGACAACAAAGTTGTTTGCGGCGTCGCGCATTACCTCGAGCTCAAACTCTTTCCAGCCAATGACTGATTCTTCGATCAGTACCTCGTGCACTGGACTCAGCTCGATGCCACGATTCGCCAACTCACGGTATTCCTCCATGTTGTAGGCAATACCACCACCGATTCCACCCAACGTAAAAGAAGGTCGAATAATTACCGGAAAGCCAAATCGATCAACTAACTTGAGAGCGTCTTCAAATGACCGGGCGTACGCACTCTCAGGCGTTTCGATATCAATCGAAGCCATCGCATCACGAAACTCGAGACGGTCCTCGGCCACTCGAATCGCCTCAAGAGACGCGCCAATCAACTTAACGTCAAACTCTTCCAAAACACCGTGCTCTCCAAGCTCCATCGTTAAGTTCAGCGCTGTCTGCCCACCAACCGTCGGAAGTAATGCATCAGGCCGCTCTTTTTCTATGACCGCACGGGCATACTCCCATGTCAATGGTTCCACGTAAGTCCGGTCAGCAGCATCTGGATCGGTCATGATGGTCGCCGGATTACTGTTCATTAAAATGACTTCAAGGCCTTCACTCCGAAGTGCCTTACAGGCTTGGGTGCCGGAATAGTCAAATTCGCAAGCCTGACCAATGACGATCGGACCTGAACCGATAACAAGCACGCGTTTGAGATCTGAGCGGCGGGGCATTAAGAGCGTCGACGGGGGTTATTTCTTAGTTTGTGCGGGCACCGGCCCGATACGAGATTCCATTACGGCGATAAACTTGGCGAACAAATAATCCGCGTCATGCGGACCAGGAGACGCCTCTGGATGATACTGCACACACGACACGGGGCGGTCATCATATGCGAGTCCCTCGATCGTGCCATCATATAAATTAACGTGTGTCACTTGAACGTCCTCAGGAACAGAATCTGGATCAATCGAAAACCCATGGTTCTGAGAGGTAATCTCGACTTGCTCAGTTGCTAGATTCTTCACAGGATGATTAGTCCCTCTATGGCCAAACTTTAACTTGTATGTCTTAGCCCCCATCGCTAAACCAAGTACCTGATGGCCGAGGCAAATACCAAAAACGGGGACATCCTGCTCCATCACTGTCCGTGCGTTGTCGACGGCATACACAAGCGGCGCGGGATCACCGGGACCATTACTGAAAAAAATGCCATCAGGTTCCATCGCAAGCAGTTCCGTTGCTGGCGTCGTTGCCGGAAAAACTCGTACTTCACAACCATAATTCGTTAATCGTCTTAATATGTTGCGTTTGATCCCAAAATCGTAGGCCGCAACTCGTAACATTCGACGACCACCACGGTCTGGCTGACTTATGAATCCACTTGCGACCGGATCGTTGTCTTGCTCCCAATCGAATGGCTCGTCGCAAGTCACCAACCGAACTAGGTCACTTCCCTCCATTGCCGGCAATGACTGAGCCTGCGAAACAAGTGCCTCTGGCGCAACCGAGCCAGTGCCGATAACCCCGCGCATCACACCGACTGTTCGTAATCGCCGTGTCAACGCTCTTGTGTCAATCTCAGAAATCGAAACAATTCCGTGCGAATCAAGGTAGTCACCCAGTGTGCCACTCGCACGCCAATTACTAGCGATTGGTGATTCCTCACGCATCACAAATCCTGAGACCTGAGGAGACAGCGATTCCACATCCGCTTCGGCTACTCCATAGTTCCCTATTTGCGGACAGGTCATCGTTACAATCTGTCCGGCATACGAAGGATCAGTCAAAATCTCCTGATAGCCAGTCATGCTGGTGTTAAACACAACTTCGCCAGTCGCCAAGCCTTGAGCACCAACTGACTTACCCTGATACCAAGTGCCATCTTCAAGCGCAAGAATCGCGTTCACAATATTCTTCCTTCAACTTGCCTCATTAGAGTTAGGTTATCTCCTTCCTCTCGGTTCAAGTGATGCAGCCACACGCGACCGTTGTCCGTCTTCCACCAATACTGTACTGAACCAAGGACGGTAACCATCTCCTACGATACGAACCTCATGGCTCCCAAGAAGTACATCTGAAACAAGCACCGGCGTTACCCCTACTGACGCACCATCCAAAAATACAGAGGCTCCTGTCGGCCGCGAGTCAACGAACACTGATCCACTGGTAATTAATCCTGCCTCAGTCGACTGAGCCTGTATACCGGCATCGGCAAGAACAAACCGATCGAGCACAATACTAACCGCCGCGATTGTTTTATCTGATGAGATTTCAACCGTTCGCTGCTCTGGTTTGTACCCAGGCACGCTGACTTCAAGTTGATAGACACCGTTCGGCATCTCAGACAAGGATAATGGAGTTAATCCACGAGCATCCCCATCAATACTGACATTAGCACCTGGAGGCTCTGTTCGTACAAGCAACCAACCAAACGACGAACTGGACTCGCGTATCAACGCTGGGACCGATGACATATCTTCAGGAATCGGTGATGGCTCAATTACATCGACCGACGAACTTGCCAATTCCGGCGACTCGGTAATTGCGGAGACTTCAGAATTAAGGCCCGACGATATCTCCCCCGGCACAGGTGTAATGTCTTCTAGCTCATTACTACTGGGCCTACCTAAAGGAACAGCCTCATCAGGCTGTTCACCTAGTAACGGTTGCGTATCACCGGGTGACAGCGAAACCTCCTCAGGAGTCTCGGCTACTGGCACCGCCATCTCATCGCCAGTGGTCGTTCCGAGCCCAACACTCGCCATATATGCGAGAGCGATTCCAATCACCATAGCAAACAGGGCCGATGCGATCTTGGTTAATGAACGAGACAAAGACTTCGACGAAAAAGATTCAGTCGATGACGAAGTGCTCTCGACAGATTTATCAGAGGCAACGGCCAATCTATTGCCCGATGATGAAATAGATTTAGCACTCGGTGAAACAACACCGGTTTCCACCTCGTCTTTTTCGATCATCGCGACAACAAACCTTTCCGATAAATCTTCTTCTACGACACCCGAGGACACCGATTGATCACTACCAACTTCGGTCTCTTCTTCAAAGCTACCGTCTTCCACTCCAGCTTCAAGTTCGAGGGGGAGCATCGGGTTGTGCTCAGTCACCTGTTGAATAACTTTTGTTTCTGACTGTTCACTTATATCAGTCTCTCTCTTATCCTCAGTTACTGCCGAACCCAATCCATCAACATCAACTGCTGCCGTATCGGGTTCCTTTTCAACGTTCTCAATACTGAAACCGGACAAATGGCTGCGACCCGCTATTTGTGCCAGCGAACTATCCTCTTCAACAGAACCGCTCAGTTCAAAAACCTCATCAAGATTTTTGACAAATTCAGTATGTATATTTACATCCGCTGCAGGCTCGTCTTGATGAGAAGTCTCAACGACTTTTCTCTCGTCTCTCAGCAGCCCAGATGCGTCTTCTGAATCATCAGCTTCAACGCCAATAAAATCAGGTAGCACCTCTTGAGCGCGCCCTGACATAGCCAACACCATCTCATCGGAACTAAATCCCACTGCTTCGCCAAGAGCCATTACAAAACCAGCAGCTGAGGCCGGTCGAATAGCTGGGTCATCGGCCAGCGCATTTCGAAATGCTTGTTGCAACCCCGAGGGGTCAGCCACATTCACACTCTCGACAGCTACGAGTCGCGCTAACACCTCATCACCAGTTCCCGCTAATCGCTTTCCCGTCAAAAACTCGTAAGCAATCGTCGCAACCGCGAATCTATCTGCTTCGGGCCCCCAACTGCGACCAGCAACTATTTCCGGGGCAGTAAAAGGGCGTCGTACCGGCACCTTTAAGCCAACATGTTCCAACGCACTTGCCACACCAAATCCATTTACTCGGGTAATCTCTGGCGCCACGAACACATCGCGAGCATGCAACCCACCATGCATCACTCCACGCGCATGCGCGGCATCTACCGCTGCTGCTAATTGCCCAACAAACCTGATCATCTGGTCCGCCGGAGCTGGCGCAACATGATGGACTGCAACATCAAGCGACTCAGCCATAACATACTCAGTCGCCAAAAAAGGAACACCCTCTTCAAGGCCAGCATCCAACGGAGTGACGATGGTCGGATGCGCAAATCCAACATCAACGATTCGCTTTAATGCCTCTACAAAAATCTCAGCTTGCTCGGGGAGAAAGTCAAGGCTAAACGCCTTGACAGCAACCAGGCGGTCACTCTCAGGGTCGTAGGTCCGAAACACTGGTCCAAGAACGCCAATACCGATCTGATGCATGACCCGAAAAGGCCCGAATGCACCAGGAGGAGAAAATAGGCTAGCGTCCTCGTGTTTCAGTGCTGGGATACCTCCTAATAAGTACGCCGGATGGTACCACGGACGGACGGACGGTTCAACGATCGAGCCTTGAGGGTCTGTAAACCAGCAGTGCCTTGACACTCTAAGAATGGTTTGCAACAGTACAATTACAACGTGCCCGCCGACTCGCCGCAGCCCAACACACCTAACGGAATATCAATCGACTTCCGAGAACTTCCATGGACTAGTCGCTTTACCAACGACTATTGCTACGAATTTGACCAACTGCAAGAGTTTTTCCTGGCACACCCACAACGATCCGAAGCCTGGAAAACTGTTATCGATGCCCGGCACGCAACACCAACCGACCCCGCAATCGGAGAAGTGCTCGTCCGACAACTTCAAGAACGTGGCGCACCTGAAGCTGCGTTGAGCAACGCGAACGAGCTCCTGAACAAAAATTCCGTCGCGATTGTCACAGGACAACAAGCCGGTCTTTTCGGCGGCCCGTTATTCACAGTACTTAAAGCACTTACGACTATCAAACTTGCGCGCCAAGTTTCTAAAGATTACGACATTACGGTTGTACCAGTCTTTTGGATAGATGCAGAAGACCATGACCTCGCTGAAATTAGCGGGTGCCAATGCCTTGATGCGGACATGAATCTTAGCCCCATCGAAATGCCTTTAGACGCATATCCGGGGACATCAGCCGCTACGATACGCCTCAGCGCATCGATTTCCGAAGTCTTAGAACAATTAACCGCCATTCTTCAACCAACTGAATTTACTGAAGAAACACAGAAGCAACTGCGAGCGGCTTACGCGCCGGGAATTCGCCTGGTAGAAGCCTTCGCTCGTTGGCTCGACACTTTGTTAGGCAAATATGGACTCGTCACATACGACGCTTCTGACCCGCGAACAAAACCCATCGTCCAGTCACTGTTTGCTCGCGAACTCGAGACCAGAGGTCAGACATCACGACTCGCCGCGGCCGCCGGTTCGGCTATGGAAGCCAAAGGTTACTCTGCTCAGGTCTCTCCCAACTTAGATACCACCGCACTATTCCGGCTGGACTCGCAGCGAACCCCGATTCGCATCGGCGACTCGGGGTTTTTAGTTGGCGAGCAATCGATATCCACCCAAACCATGCACGCAGAACTTGAAACAAAGCCAGAAGCTTTTAGCCCTAATGTTTTATTGCGTCCGCTCACTCAAGACGTATTATTTCCGACGATTGCATACGTCGCAGGTCCGCATGAGCTTGTTTACCTAGGCCAACTAAAAAAGATTTACGACTCTTTCGATGTTCCCATGCCGGTGATCTATCCCCGTGCGAGTGTCACAATCGTTGACTCCGCAACGGTTAAATTTCTCAATCGCAACAACATCGATTTCACGACACTACAACCGCAAGATGATCGTGCGCTAAATACATTACTTGCGGCGCAACTTCCGGATGAAATAGATACGGCAGTGACCGCAGTCAACCAAAGCATCTCTGAGCATCTTTCGATTATTGAGTCGGCTGTACTCCGCGTTGACCCAACGCTTGGAGGTGCTGCCAAATCCACCCGCGGACGGATGGACAAAGAACTACGTAACCTCAGAGGAAAAATCATTCACGCTGCCAAGCGTCGTGACGAGACTCTCCGTCGCCAATTTTCGCGAGCACGTTCACAAAGTTTCCCAGGTGGTACGCCGCAAGAACGAAGTATCGGTTC
>DTWD01000309.1 GCA_012963185.1 Acidobacteriota bacterium | reverse complement strand
TATTTTCCGTCCGGAGTGACATACGTATTGTGCACGCCACCATGGACCGAGATCGTCGCGGAGATTTCATTCGTTGCAGTATCGATAACTTCCAAAGCCCCCGGAGCCTGCGCAATCGCCACGTAGACCTTCCGGCCGTCCGGTGTGACTGCAATATTATTCGGTCGACCGCTCAGCGGTATTTGCTTGATGACTTTCATCATCACCATATCCACCACATCAACCGTATCGTCTGATTCATTGGCAACGTACAGATGCCGTCCATCCGGCGAAGCCGCCGCGCCGTGCGCCCGTTCGATGCCTGAAATTTCTCCAACCACCTTATTCGTCACCGGATCAATGACGTGCACGTTATCGCCAGCGCTATTTGTCTGAATAATGCGTACTTGACCTTGTGCTGTAACCATCGTTGGGAACGTCAGTGCCAAGGCAACCAACGCCGCCAGCACTCCGAACTCCCGCACCGACCGTGTTGACATCAACATCGTGATTCCTCCTCCTTGCTAGTTCCCGGTCTCACCGCGTACCCACGCGGACAATGTTTGAAACCATGGATCATCTTGGGATGTATACTGCCGTCCACCATTGTGAAACTCGTCCCCACCCGCATCGGGTTCAAGTGGATGCATCAATAAGCGACTCCCAAGCGGGTCACCAGGCTTCACCAGACGCGACACCGACTCGAAATTCAACTGTGACTGCTCCTCGTTCCATGCAGTCGCCCCGCTGTCTAGTTCCTGCAGAAACCCGACTCGTCCACCATCAGAATGGCACACGACGCAACGGGTAAACCCGGCCTTCTTCTCAAGAAAGATGGGCTGAACTTCCTTCTTAAAGTACTCGAAGTCCAAGTCACCGGATTGCGCACTGAGCCCCGTAAGGGACCCAATCGTCGCAATCACCATGATCGCAATAACATTGGCCATTATCTCTAGCCTCCAGCAGTTTCGTGGCACCATGATGGCCCGTCAGACGCCTTCGCGCAAGCGGATCAGTAAGCAATCCCAAAAGACACTAGTTTTTGGAACAAAACATCGCAATAATGGCGCCCGATAGAACGCTGTGACTGTAAGGAAGGGGAATCTTACGATGCTCGGTAGCCAACGCACATCCATGTGTACGATATACGCGGCCAGTGCATTGGCACTCCTGCTCGTATCCGTAGAGCCGGTGCACACGCAAAGTCCCAGCAGTTTCGTCCCTATCACCGATGCCATGCTTCAGAATCCAAGCGACGAAGACTGGTTAATGTGGCGTCGTACGCTCGATAGCTGGGGATATAGCCCCCTGGACGAAATCAATACAGACAATGTCGATCAGCTGCGGCTAGTGTGGTCACGTGGCCTCAGACAAGGGGCGCAGCAAGGCACACCGCTGGCCTATAACGGCATGCTGTATATGCCGAACCCAAACGACATTATTCAAGCGATCAATGCAGTCACTGGTGACCTGGTCTGGGAATACCAACGACCAATACCTGCGGACATCAATGAATACCTGGGCGGGCTGATCAGTGTGAATCGCAACATCGCAATTTATGGCACTACGATTATTGATACCGCTAACGATGATTATATTTTTGCACTGAACGCAGAAACGGGTGACCTTGCCTGGGAGACACAGATCTTCGACTACACCAAGAACCCGGCACGCCATTCCGCAGGCCCTATTATCGCTAATGGAAAAGTTATTTCTGGGCGCAGTTGTCGACCCCTGCGTGGTCCGGAGGCATGTGCCATCATCGCGCACGATGCCCGTACCGGAGAAGAACTGTGGCGTCGACATCTCATCCCGAAACCAGGCGAACCTGGCGACGAAACCTGGGGTGATGTGCCCTACGAGGAGCGCGCACATGTTGGTTCCTGGATGGTGCCCAGTTACGATGCAGAACTCAACCTGGTCTACGTCGGCACATCCGTCACGTCCCCGGCGCCAAAATTCATGCTCGGTGGAGTCGAGAAGACACACTTGTACCATAACTCCACACTCGCACTCGACGGCGATACGGGCGATATCGTGTGGTACTACCAACACTTGAACGACAGTTGGGATATGGACCATCCATTCGAACGGATCCTGGTCGATACCGCGGTAGCGCCAGACCCGTCCGCGGTCAGTTGGATCAACCCAAACCTC
>DTWD01000308.1 GCA_012963185.1 Acidobacteriota bacterium | reverse complement strand
CTTTTTCGGCAGCGCCGGAGCGGCTTGACGTGCTCTTTGATTCGGGCAACTGCTGAAGCTCGTGGCCTTTATTTGGCACGACAAGACTCGGATGACCGGTCGAAACCAAATCGGTTTACGGTCCAAACAGACTTTCTTGACACCCATCAAGATATAGCGGTGGTGGGCTCGGACGTTGTTGTCATTGACCAGAGTGGTCAGAAAATTAAGACCATGGTTAGTGAACGAGGAACAGGCACGATACGCAATTCTTTACTCTCATTACGGAGTACACCAGTTCATGGATCGGTGATGATGCGTCGAGAATCTGTTCTTGCTGTCGGTGGGTACCGCCTCGCGTTTACCGTGTCTCAAGATTTTGACTTGTGGCTCAGACTTACGGAACATTTTGGTCTGGATAATTTTCCAGACATTCTCTATGAGTGGCGTCTCAATCCAGCAGGGGTCTACAGCACACGGCGAATCGAACAAATGATGTTTAGTTCGATCGCATTGGCGTTTACGCATGAGAGACAGTTGTCTGGAAAAGATTCTTATTCTTTACTTGAAGCCGCTGATGGAAATATTGAATGTTTTCTGGGTGATTTTGATTCGAGCGATACGGTCCATGCTCAGTTTGGTGAGCTCTTACTTCGGAGCGGTTTCAAGCCAGAATTAGCGAGGCGACACCTAGCGAGAGGTCTAAGAGAGGGAAACATTACTGCTAGGGCGCTCGCGTTGTTCGCCTGGAGTGTTTGTCGATTGCCGTGGCCGGGTATTAAACCGATGACGGCTTACCAGGGAGATCGCTCAGATTCACATGGCTAATAAACTAGCGATAGTAATTTGTGCACATCATAAGCCGTGGCTCATGATGTCGACCCTTATTACGACGGCTCTTCAGGATTATGAAGAGGCTGATGTTTTTGTTGTCCTGAATAAAGGCGATGGTGAAAGGAACCTTGCTAGTTACGAAGAATATCGAGGTTTGTCGGCGGCGGGTGAAAATAATACCCAGTTAAGTCCCTATGATGATCGTGTTCGACACATTAGTGTTCTAAATGGTCGCAGAGTGTACTACCTAGAGTATGAGAATGACCATTCTCTTGATTCCGGTGTTTGGTACAAATTCATACGGAGTGGTGCGTGGCGAGATTATGAATATACGTTGTTTATTGGTGAAGGAGTGTTGCTGGCGCGACCGACCGTGCTGTCATCATTGTTAGCGTTCGCTAAACGCAAAGAGATTGATTTTGTGTCGTCCGGACACGAAAAACGTCGAATTCCACGCGATGTATTCCTTAACTACAACTCACGAAGCGACGCTCCTGTGCCTCTGGATCGTTTTCATGATCGAATGATTCGTGAGGCGATGGCTGTATTTTGTCGTGACCCAGAATTTAAGGCGGTCTTCGAGAATTGGCGATCTAATTTCGATACTGAGACTCAAAATCACGTTCCTGATGTGCTGGCACGATCAGAGGCTGGATGGAACTACCGTGGAAGGATTCAGCAACTGTGGGGGAGTCCGTACGCAAAGACATCGATTGAAACAACGATGCCGTTCCGCTTCATCCGGTACACCCCTGGAATGATCGATGCGTTTCGATCTCAAGTTCGGATGAAACTCCATAGCTGCTGTGGTGAGATCCGTGAGCCAGCCACACCACGTATCTTTGTAAATGGACAACGACAGCCCGTGACGTCTGTCACCACGACAGAGTGTGAATTAGGCGTTCGGTACCATCGGGTAAGTGATCCAGCGTGGTTCGGATGCACGGTCCCCATTTTTATGAGTCAGCGGTTTCTGGCGTGTTTAACCGACCGGTTAAATTCTTACGAAATGTACGACGTGCTTGACTTGCCCTTTTCAGGGACTCCACTTGAGTGTATCTGGGGACTTATGCCGTCTTGGTTGGGATTTGAGAAATGGTTCACGGACGGTATTCACCGTGTCCGTAAGCATTTCACGACATATCAAAGAGAAGATTATCCGCCCGAGATGGCCTCGTATATCAATAGATACTACTGCGGGAGAATCTGTGTTGGATGGGATGGCGATTATATGAAGATTCGTTCACTCCGTCGCGATCACCGTGACTTGGTGACGATATTGCCCGAGCGATACTTCTAGGTGCGTGGTCGTCGTAGCAGGAGTACGTCTGTCCACGATTGGGTGCACAGATGACGGTTACTGATTTCGCCCAATCAATACTATTGTGATGGCGGCCCATCATTTGCATGCGTAAATGTTATTAGTGCTT
>DTWD01000307.1 GCA_012963185.1 Acidobacteriota bacterium | reverse complement strand
CGGTCGCAGCATTCTGACTCTCTGTCGACGGATCTCATTTGTGTCGGCTTTAACAACGTCTGCTCTCAAAAGTGTGATACAAGACGCACGCGATCATCTTGGATGAGGATCCGGATGACTGGACCTCGATGACCTACGCCGGCGGGACATCCGTATCACTGGACCGCTGGAAGCAGAAAAGGCCTGGATGGAGATGATTCACCGTTATCTGGCTGCATCCCTTGGGCTGCTGGCCATGCTGCTGGTGTTCTTCAGCTGGCGTGCCCGCACTCAGGCACCGGGTCTGCTGCGCTGGACATCGTTACTGCTGGGTCTGGTCATTGTGCAGGGCGCTTTTGGTGCCTGGACGGTAACGCTGAAACTCTGGCCCCAGGTGGTGACCCGACCTTTACCGAACAGTTTCACGGGTGGGCGGCATCCCTCATTGACGTGGCTACCAGTCGCTATGGCATTCCAGCCGACAATGTGACTTACCTTGGCGAGAAGGTTGAAATCGATCCGGAGTTGATCGCTGACCGCTCAACGCGGGATAACGTTGCTGCCGCGATTCAAGGGATAGCCGATCAATCGACGCCGGCCGACCACGTAGCCATCGTGTTTTTTGGACATGGCAGTTTTACTGATGTGGCACGGCTCAATTTGCCGGGACGTGACCCATCGGCAGAAGATTTTGCTGGTTTCTTGGATCGCTTGGGGGATCGACGAGTCACCTTTGTCAACACGGCGAGTGCAAGTGGGCCTTTCGTAGAAGCATTGTCTGCGGAAGGTCGTGTAATCATGACGGCAACAAAGACTGGTCGCCAGTGGAATGCGACTGTTTTTGGAGGATATTTTGTCGAGGCCTTCACCGGTGGGGAAGATGAAGCTGACCAAAATAAAGACCAGCGTGTCTCTATGCTTGAAGCTTTTACGTATGCCCGCTTGAAAGTTACTGATGACTTTGAAGCGGAAGGTACGTTGCAAACAGAACACGCGTTACTGGACGATAACGGTGATGGTGTGGGTGTAGATCAACCGGACCCGCTGACTGGCGATGGCCGGCTGGCGCGCACGCTCTTTCTCACGAGTGGTGAAGATGTCGCTGCTTCTCGCATGGCGTTTCCCGATGATCCTGAACTCCGGGTGCTTTATGAAGAGCGCACAGCGCTTGAGGCGCGTGTCGAAGCACTCCGTGTCTTACGGTCCGGCGCTACAGAGGGTCAATACGCCGAAGAGCTTCAAACGGTTCTTGTTGAACTTGCACTCAAAGGCCGGGAAATCCGCCAACTTGAGCAGGATCGAGGCGCGAGATAACCGGAATGGCCAGGATGCCGCGCCTTACTAATCGCAACTGGATCGGCAGCATTCTTTTGTCGGGCCTAATCGCCATATTGGTGACAGCAGGGTTCGCCGGTGCGGATGTGTCACCAGGGAACGTTGGCTATGACAGCAGGTTTGTGTTTGTGCGTCTCAAATATGAGATGCCAACAGGGTTACAGACCGGTTTTTTCCGACAGGACATTAAGTGGGCGCATGACTACCCGCGAGCCGAACAAAATCTTATGAAACTTGTTGATGAGCTTAGCTTGCTCAAAGTTTTCCGAGGGCCGAATGGTGGTAATGTTCTCGCTCTCGACGATCCCGAGTTGTACAAATTCCCGTTTGCGTATATGGCTGAACCTGGTTTCTGGTTTCCGACAGATAACGAGGTCGAAGGACTGCGGGCGTATTTGCGCAAGGGCGGGTTCGTAGTTTTTGATGATTTCACTGCAGACCATTGGTACAATTTTACTGACCAAATGGAACGTGTGCTGCCCGGGTTACGGCCGATTGAGTTAGACATTGCACACCCCGTGTTTCAATCATTCTTTGAGACGACAACGCTCGAGATGGCACCAATGTATGGTCCCCCACCGACTTTCTGGGGCTACTTTGAAGACAACGATCAACAGAAGCGTTTGTTGGCTTTGGCAAACTACGAAAATGACATCGGTGAGTATTGGGAATACTCGGATACGGGGTGGTTTCCAATCGACCTGACAAACGATGCGTACAAATTCGGCGTGAACTATGTGATTTACTCGCTGACGCACTGATAGGAGAGCATCTTGGACCTCGATATTTCAAATACAGAGCCGACCGACCTCGAGTTACCCGACGATATTGAACTCGCCGATCGAATGAAAGTTGGTCGCGGACAGATCCTCACGGAACTCAGAAAACAAATCATCGGACAAGAAGAGGTTATTAATCAAGCGCTTCTCACGTTATTTGTTGGTGGCAACAGTATTATCGTGGGTGTACCTGGACTTGCGAAGACGCTCTTGATTCAGACGATGGCCCAGGTTCTCGACCTGAAGTTTTCCCGCATTCAGTTTACGCCTGACTTGATGCCGTCTGATATCACAGGGACCGACATCATTCAGGAGGACCCAGAATCTGGTGGTCGTAAGATGGTGTTTGCTCCTGGTCCCGTTTTTACAAACATCTTGCTTGCTGATGAGATTAACCGCACGCCGCCGAAGACTCAGTCGGCGCTACTTGAGGCGATGCAAGAGCATCGTGTCACGGTGCAGGGGCGGACGTATGAACTTGAAGAACCGTTCTACGTGTTTGCTACCCAGAACCCTATTGAGCTGGAAGGGACGTATCCATTACCAGAGGCGCAGCTTGACCGGTTTATGTTCCACATTGTGATCGACCATCCGCCAGAAGATGAGGAACTGGAAGTCGTTCGTTCGACAACCGTGACAAACAAGCCTGATTTCCAGCATGCCGTGACCGGCGCAGACCTCGTTGCATTTCAGGAACTTGTCAGGAAAGTACCGACTTCAGAAGTAGTGCTCCGTTATGCCCTGAGTCTGGTCCGGGCAAGTCGTTTAAAGGGAAGCGATGCGCCAGAATTTGTATCAAAGTGGGTGCAATATGGGGCCAGTGTGCGTGCGGCGCAGTATTTGATTTTGGGCGGTAAGGCACGGGCTTTGACGCAAGGTCGTTATCACGTGAGTTTTGACGACATTCGGGCGTTAGCGCTGCCAGTATTACGGCATCGGATCCTGCTGAATTTCCACGCCGAAGCTGAAGGGATTACATCGGACCAGGTGGTTGACCAACTTGTGGAGGCGGTGCCAGTACCGGCATCTCAGATGTGACGTGGTAGAACCGTATTCAACCCCCGGGGCTCGCTTTGTCGACCCTAAGGTGTTATCTCGGATTGGCAACCTGAAGCTCTTGGCGAGGAATGTCGTCGACGGGTTCATTAACGGTTTGCACAAAGCGCCATATCTTGGCGTTTCGGTCGATTTTGCGGAACACCGTGGTTACATGCCTGGTGACGACATACGGTTTATTGATTGGCGAGTATTTGCGCGGACCGACCGGTTCTACGTTAAGCAGTTTGAGGCGGACACAAACTCGAACTTTTCAGTTATGTTTGACATCTCACGTTCGATGAGTTTTGCGAGTCAGAGTATTTCGAAATTAGATTACGGACGATATCTTGCTGCCTGCCTCACGTATTTTTCAACGACACAACGAGACCGTGTAGGTATTGTGACTTTTGATGATGAAATTGTGACAAGAGTACCGCCATCTGCGAAGCATCTTGATATCGTGCTTCACACCTTGGACCGTATTGTGGCTGGTCGCCCAGGTTCCTTTGAAAAGCCATTATTTCGGGCCACAGAATTCTTTAAACGTCGGGGCATTATTCTTGTAATTTCAGACCTCTACGATGAGCCGGAAAAGATTGTTAATGGGTTAAAGCTACTCAGCTATGCTGGCAATGATGTGATGGTGTTTCATGTGCTTGATCCGGCTGAGGTCGATTTTCCGTACGATGAAGCGACGAGCTTTCAGGATTTGGAGACTGGTCGTAAGATGCCAGTTGTTCCGGAGAAATTACGCGAGCAGTACCGTCAATTAGTTCAAGAACATATCTCGACACTTTCTCGACTTTGTAGCCAAAATCGAATTGACTATGCGTTTTTCAATACCGCGCAACCGCTTGACCACGGTTTGTTCAAGTTTCTTGCGATTCGTGAGAAGTTAAACCGGGTTCGGTAACCACTTAAGGAATAGCGACGAAATGGGATTTCTGGCTCCCTTGTTTTTGCTCGGCGTTGCGGGACTTGTTGTTCCTGTGATCATTCATATGATTCAACGTGAGCGTAAGGAAGTACAGGAATTTCCGTCGCTGATGTTCGTGCGCAAAATCCCTTTCCATTCTTTTCGACGCCAGCGTATTCGACACTGGTTTCTACTGCTTCTTCGATGTGCCGCGTTGCTACTTCTCCTTTTAGCGTTTACCCGACCGTTTTTCTATGCGGCAGCTCTTGCTGCGGTAACCGACGCCGCGCGTGAGGTCGTTATTCTGGTTGACCGTTCGTATAGCATGGGATTGGATGACCGTTGGTCCGATGCGCAAGATGCGGCAGTTGACGCTATTAATGCTTTGGCGCCTGATGACCTTGCCACGGTGATTCTTTTTGACAGTGGTGCTGAGGCTGGGCCTCGGTCAACCACAGACCGTGCGAGTTTAACGGGCCTCATTGCTGACGCGGAAGTGGGTTCGGGAGTGACGCGCTTTGGGCCGGCCTTAAAGCTTGCGGAAGGGATTTTCGAAGATTCCGATTTGCCGCGACTTGAGGCAGTATTCATTAGTGATTTTCAACGGGCTGGTGTTGAGAGTGCTGCTGGCGTGCGTTTTCCGGAAGGCACGGTCGTAACACCGATCCGTGTTGGTGAAGGTAACGAGGCATCGGCAAATGTGAGTGTGGCCGGTGTGCTGTTTGAACGAGAATATTTTTCTGGTCGTGAGCGGATTCAGGTTGCGGCCAGACTCACAAATCGAGGTAATACACCGATTGCCGGGCTCGATGTGACACTAGAAATGGAAGGTCGTGCCGTTGAAACCCTTATAGCTGCATTGCCGGCGAATGGTTCCGCGACGGTCGATTTTGCAGCGGTCACCCTTGGGGATGAGCCTATGCAGGGTGTCGTTCGTGTTGCACCAGATGTTCTTCCGACCGACGATGCATTTTATTTCGTGGTCTCTCCGGGACAGGTTGTCAGTGTACTTGTTGTGGGGAATGGTCGGGGAGCCAATGAGTCGAATCTGTTTTTGACGCGTGCGCTTGATATTGGATCGGAACCTGCCTTTGATGTTCAAGTCACGACGGTTGGTCAGATGACAGCGTCTGATCTCGATGGGCGGCAAGTTGTCATCCTGAACGACACAGAGCCACCATTAGGTGCAGCTGGCCGCGCCTTGGCTGAATTTGTTCAGTCGGGCGGGGGACTTTTGGTTGTATCCGGAGAGCGGAGCACGTGGCCATCGGGTGCGCCAGATTTATTGCCGGGTCGACTCAGTTCTCCCATCGAGCGTGACGGACGTGGCGGCGCTCTTGGATTTGTTGATTACAGCCATCCTGTATTTGAGGTTTTTAGTGCTCCGAGAAGTGGTGATGTTACGACCGCGCGGTTTTTCCGGTATCGCCCGGTAGACCCACTTCCAGATGCGAGTGTTCTCGCCAGGTTTGATGATGGAAGCCCGGCCTTAATAGAACGCCAAATCGGTAATGGTGCCGTATTGCTATGGGCATCAACGGTTGACAGGTTTTGGAACGATCTTGCTACGAAAGCGGTTTACCTGCCGTTTATACATCGCGTCATCGAGCATCTTGCAGATTACGCTCCGCCGTCACCGTGGTATTCAGCCGGACAGGTTTTAAATCTGGCTGAGCAAAATATCATGATTGGTTCCGGTGGTGTTGCAGTGGCTGAGTACGCCGTAATGTCGCCAACCGGCAACCGAATACCTATTGCTGTCAGCGGTGAGCGCGCCGGCTTTATAACGTTGGTGGAGCAGGGACTATATGAGGTTCACGATTCTAATGTTGCCGATGGCCGTCCGCTAATGGTGGCGGTCAATGTTGATCTTGCTGAATCTGACCTGGCTGCGGTTGACCCAGAGGAGCTGGGTAGCATGGTGACCGGACGCGCCGGAGGAAGTCGCGAGGTTGAATCAGGAATGGTCCGTTCTGTGCCGCCAGATGACCTGGAGCGGCGGCAATCGATTTGGTGGTATTTGTTAATGGTCGCGGCTGTGTTGTTCGTTGCCGAAACGCTAGTATCAAATCGATTGTCGCGTACTGCCTTGAGTGCGGAGTAAGATGACCATCAGAGGTTAGAGCCATGTTTAATGAGCCATCGGTAACCGGCGATTCAAACGAGATTCTTCGAGCCATTCGACAGGTCCGAAACCGCTGGCGTTTGCGCGTCGCGTTACGTGGCGTTGCCGTGCTGATCGCGGCAGCCCTCGGGACGCTACTAGTGTCTTCCTATGGCCTTGAGGTTTTCCGATTCAGTCCCGGTGCGATTGTTGGATTTCGGGTTCTGGCCTATCTCGCGCTTCTGGGCTCGGGGTGGTGGCTGTTTGTGCGTCCGATTTCACAGCATGTTTCTGATGAACGTGTAGCGCTTTACTTAGAGGAGCACGAACCGGGGCTTCAGGCCACTGTGTTAAGCGCTGTCGAAGAAAGTAAACGTGGGCAGCGAGATCGAGCAGCCAACCATTCCCCAGAACTCGTGCGACAGCTCATCGAGTCGGCCGTGACGAAGATCCGAGACATTGATATGGGGCGTGCGGTTGAGCAGCAACAGTTGCAGACCTCATCTGGGTTGCTGGTGGGGGCAGGATTACTGGCGACGCTGCTTTTTATTTTTGGCCCGGCCTATTTGCGGCATGGCATATCGGCCTTGCTTACACCGATGGGTGGGGTTGAGGCAGCCAGTCCGTACCAGATCGATGTCCTACCTGGGGACGCCACGGTTGCCCGCGGAGCAGACCAAACAATCACAGCCCAACTGATTGGGTTTGAGTCAGATGAGGTCAGCCTGTTGATGCGGTCACCGAACGGGAGTGGTGCCTATGACCGGCTTCCACTCATTCCCGTTGAGAACGAGGCAGGCGAGACAGAAGCCGGACTCTATGAAGTCTTACTCTTTGATTTAGAGGAGACCACAGACTACCGCATTGAGTCGCTCGGGGTGGAGTCGTCAACGTTTACGCTTGACGTAATAGAACTGCCATACGTGGAACGTCTTGAATTGGAATACCACTTTCCGGCCTATACCGGTTTAGAACCGCGCCTTGTTGAGGAGGGTGGCGACATTGCTGTGCTGTCCGGAACGGAAGTTCAACTCCGGGCGGTTCCGACGATGGGAACCACCGGTGGGCGATTAGTGTTTGACGACGATAGTGCGAATCAGAATGAGTTGACTGTTACCGAAGATGGCTCGTTGGTATCTAGTTTTGTCGTTGAGGAAGAAGGGTTTTACCGCATTGATCTTGCCGCACCTGATGGACAGCTTGTCTCGGCCTCGCCTCAATACACCATTGATGTACTTACTGACCAACCCCCGGCGGTGATGTTTATTCGCCCCGGCCGCGATACAACCGCAAGTGCAATTGAGGAACTTTTTATTGAGGCGCGTGCCGACGACGACTTCGGTCTTCAGGCTTTGGATTTCGTGTATTCCGTAAATGGTGGACCTGAACAAACGGTCAATCTGTTCAGTGGTGGAACAGGTGTCAAAGAGTTTTCGGCCGGGCATACATTTTTCTTAGAGGAAATGGAGCTCGAACCGGGTGATTTTGTGTCGTATTTCGCGCGGGCGACCGATCGCAACTTGGAACAGCAGAACGCTGACGTTAAGAGTGACCTCTATTTCATTCAGGTGCGGCGGTACAGCCAGGATTTCCGTG
>DTWD01000306.1 GCA_012963185.1 Acidobacteriota bacterium | reverse complement strand
CCTTCTTCGGTTGATGACGTATCGGGGCTGCAGCCAACGAAGGAAATTGCGAGTAGTGCAGCACCGAATCGAGAAATGTCGAGCTGTTTCATGAGACTGTTCCCCAAGTTGCTTTAAAGGTGTGCTTATAATGCCACGATTGTTGTTAGGAGGAACCATGATGAATGTATGGCTTCGACGTTTGCTTGTACTCGGTTGGATCCCGACGCTATTTATCGTAAGCGGGTTTCGGTGGGTGACTGATCAATCTGTGGTGGCACAAGAACGTACGCCCATTGTGGTTACTCGTATTTATACGGGCGACGATGGGAAGACGCACGCCGAAAATTATGATGTTCCGCTCAATAGCCCGCGCGGTGCGACTGAGATGGCTGATCCCATCGCAGTAACCAATGTCCAATTCCGGCGTACATCATCAGACTACTTTATTGATTGGCATACGGCACCTCGCAAGCAGTTTGTGATCACATTAGCTGGTGAGAGTGAGGTAGAGATCGGCGATGGTTCGAAGATTCGTTTGTACCCCGGTCATATTTTACTGGCGGAAGACACGACCGGACAGGGACATATTTCACGAGCTATTGGATCTGACGACCGCATTTCATTATTTCTCCCACTGGCGGACCAGTAGAATCTGGCCTGCGGACCGGCACGTTTACGAAGAGTGGACTTTGTACCACCGCAAGATCGCACCGGCTCTTCTAACGCCAACGAAGAACTTCGAGGGATTGACTATCTGCTACCAGTAAGTAGTTGCCATGGATGGCGATATCTCGTGCCGTTCCGGGCGTGTCGTACGTAGTTGTTACGGCTGGCGCTGTCGGATCGACTAGGTTGACAACCTCGATACCATCGCCGCTTTTTGGGATGACGATAGATGTTCCATCAGCTGCCACCATTTCCGGTTGTCCGGTAGTTTTATAGTGGCCAAGCAGGTTTGGCGTACTTGGGGACGTGATATCAACGATCTCAATCAATGAAGTTCGCTGATAGACCACGTAGGCACGTGTGCCATGGATGGTGACATTACGGGCCGGAACACGGCCGGCCTCGTGAAGACCAACAGATACGGGTGCTGTGGGTTCACTCAGATCGAAGCTATGAATGCCAGATGGTTGATCGATGACGAACGCTAGATTGCCAGCTGCGCGGACGGCTCTCTGGTACCCTGGTGTTTCCACTGTCGCGACCAGGACTGGATTTTCCGGTACTTCTAGATTGACGATTTCAAGCCCTGTCATTAAGTTACTTATAGCTGCGTGTGTCCCGATGAGTGCCACGTCGACGGCCTGGCCTGGTGTGGGATAGCGACCGATAATCATAACGGGAGATGATTCGGCACGTGAGACTTCCACGATGTGTACGCCTTCCAGGCCGGTTGCGAGATATGCGCGATTGGCGTTGACGGACATGCCATAGATCCGGTCAGGAACATCCACGGTTCCGATTTGCACGGGAGCGGTCGGGTCCGTAATGTCGAAGACGGTCAATGTGGTACCGGCGGCCACATAGGCGAAACTTTCCGAGGTGGCTATTTGCTCGGCATTAACCGCAATAGATGCAACCGATTCTATTTGTGCGTCGGCGGTGGTTACGCATGCCCATAGCAAAGCAGTGATTACGGTCACACGCATTTACTTTGCCTTAAGTTGATTGTCTCGTTCGCGGGCAACGAGTTCCCGTCTAAGAATTTTACCAGACGGCACTTTTGGTATTGCGTCAATAAACTCAAGCCGACGGATCTTTTTGTGGGGGGCGACTTTCGAGGCTACGTAAGTCATTAATTCATCGGCGTTCGTGGTTCCCTTTTCTCGAAGGACGACAAATGCTTTCGGGACTTCGCCGGCCTCGGTGTCCGGACTCGGGATGACGGCAGCATCCGCGACCGCAGGGTGCGATTGAATTACGGATTCGAGTTCCGCTGGGGCCACTTGGAATCCTTTGTATTTAATTAATTCTTTCAGTCGATCGACGACGTAGAGATATCCATCAGCGTCAGCTTTACCAATATCTCCGGTATGGAGCCACCCGTCGTTATCGACCATATCGACGGTAGCTTGTGGATTGTTTAAATATCCTTTCATTACTTGTGGTCCCCGAATCCAGACTTCTCCCAGGTCGCCTTCGGCTGCGTCGAGTCCGCTATCAACGTCGATAATGCGCCATTCGGTGTTTGGTAGTGCCGTGCCAACGGAATCGATTTTAAGCTGCGTGTCTCGCGCGTTGGTGTGTGTGACGGGACTTGTTTCGGTCAGGCCGTAGCCTTGTCGCACCACCATGTCATTGCGACGGGACGCTTCTCGTGCGACCGACTCCGGGAGTGGGGCCGCACCAGACATAACGTTGCTAAGTGTTGAAATGTCGTATTGATCCACCAAGGGATGCTTGGCTAAGGCCAGAATGATGG
>DTWD01000305.1 GCA_012963185.1 Acidobacteriota bacterium | reverse complement strand
TTGATCGTTCCGCTGCAACATATCGTCGTGTACTAGCGTCGACGTCCCTCGGTCCTGCAGCCGACTCTGCTCGACTCGGTCTCGCTAGCACCTTCGAGGCCATGAATGACGACTCCTCTGCATTGAAGACACTCCGCGAGGCACAACTTCGACACCGCAGCTCGACAACATTTACCGAAGCCCGACGCAACTCTCACCGACTAGCAGAATCTCGAGGCGAACAGCTGACTCCTTTCAGCGAAGCTGAATATCGAGAACTTGTTAGACGACTTCGCAACGCTTCCCACTATGTCGGCGCGCTGGAATTGCTAAACGAATGGACAACCCAGTACCCCAACAGCGCTGTGTCTGATACTCGAGCCATGGAACGCGTCACTACACTTTACGCCCAGAGAACAAACGTCGACGCAGTTGAGGCTGCACGACAATTCTACGAAACGTTCCCTCGTAGCTCTTTGGTCGGAAATGTACGTCTAACCGACTTCCGACTCGCTGTCAGGATGGGTGATGTTGACCGCGCCAGACGTTTAGGACTCGACCTTTGGAACAATGAGGACAATGCGGCAACGCCATCGCAACGCCAGGACGCTGCCTTACTCTTGGGTGCCTACCTCGGGGCGATCGGAATAAATGACGAAGCACTGTCACTCTATCGGAGTCTGTTCCAATCATCAACGAACCCAGACATCCAGCGTGACATGCTGTGGCGCGCTGGAATCGCTGCCCTTCGGGATGGTCAGTACGAACGCGCTCGAACCAATCTCAGTGGTCTAGTGAACCGTCAACCAACTGGCGACCTGAATCTTGCAGCACAATACTGGCTAGCGGTTGCACAAGAAAAAAACGGTAACGCAACTGCCGCAGCTAAATTACATGTAACCCTAGCTTCCCGATACCCATACCACTACTACGGCATTACAGCACGCGCACGCCTCGATGAACTCAACGGATCCATCGAAATCAACATCCCGCAAAGTGTCCCTATTAACTTCCCGAGCCTTTCAATTGACGAGTCCTCGACACAACGCGCCGAATACAAAGCCGCTCTGGCTCTCGCTCGCGCTGGCCTTATTCGGGAAGCTGCCTGGTATCTGAGACGCTTACTTGACCAACACCGCGGCGACCGAGGGTTGGCACTGCTAGCAGCCAGAGCATCTGCCGCCGGAAACCAATACGCAAGCGTGACGCAAATTCTCGTGACCCATTTTGGACCATACCTTCAAAGACCTGCGCAGGGATTACCGCTTGACTTTTGGACGCTTGTTTACCCTCGACCTTTCTGGCAAACAGTGATCGATGCTGCTGGAGAACACGGAGCGAATCCAGAATTACTCTTGTCGTTAATGCGCCGCGAATCGAGATTCGATCCAGAAGCACGTTCACCCGTCGGAGCAATCGGACTACTTCAAATCATGCCCTACACTGCCAAAGCACTTGCCGAACGGGCCGGTGTCGGATACATCCTAACAAACGGTATTGATGACACCGTACTTGCAGACCCACAAGTAAACATCGCTATCTCTGCCCGCCTCAATGCAGATCTGTTTCAGTTATTCGAAGGTAATATATTGCCGGTCATTGCCTCATACAACGCTGGTGAAGACCGTGTGGCAGAGTGGTGGGCTGGCACACGCCACTTACGCGACGATTTCTTTGTCGACAGCATTCCCTATAGTGAAACACGACGCTTTGCGCGAGAGGTTATTGCAAACCAAGCAGCTTACAAACGTGTGTACGGCACCCCGAACTAGTCTTCGACGAGTCAATCTCCCTGGACAATCCTGGAATCTTGATGCGTCCGAGAGCTTTTACTATGAGCCCTCCGTCAAGCATAATGCTCAGGCTACGGGCACCCCTGAAAGGAACGACTATGACTATGGCACGCACACTTAGCCTCTCGGTATGTTTAGTGGCCGGATTGATCGCGCTAACACCAAATCGACCCTCCGCACAGTCGGGGTCGCACCTTCTCGATGTGGTCGAGCTATTAGCTAATGGTGAAACCGTCTTCGGATCGTTTGCCAACGTTGAATCAGGCGCTGCCGGCGCGATCGACATGTCCCGGTCTCAGGGTGACTACATCTTTTTTGATATGGAACACGGCGCACTCGACATGAATGAGATGCGCCACTATATGCAGTACTTGCTTGACCCGGCCAAAATCCTTCGTCGTGGGCGACCAGGAACAGACGTCGCTATCTGGGTAAGAATTCCAGCGAACGGCCGAGAAATGAACGAATGGATGATTAAGAATGCACTTGACCAAGGAGCCCACGGCATCATTGCTCCACATATCGAAACCGCTGAACAGGCATTGCATCTTGTTCGTTCTATGCGTTATCCACAGCGTCTTGGCTCTCCGGACATGGAACCTGAAGGCCTACGTGGGTCCGGACCTGGCAACGCGGTGCGTTACTGGGGGGTCTCTGGTGCCGACTACATTGCAAAAGCTGACGTCTGGCCGCTTGACCCGAATGGGGAATTACTGAACATGATTCAAATTGAAAACAAGATTGGTGTTTCAAACGTAGATGAAATCGCCAAAGTTCCTGGGATCAGTATGCTGATGGCCGCACCGGGCGATCTTGGAATGGCTTACGGTGGAGACGCCAACGCAGCAGAAGAAGCCATTCAGACTGTTTTGCGCGCAGCAACAGCGGCTGGTCTTCCGTGTGCGATCACTGCCAACGCCGACAATGTCGAACAACGCATCCGCGAAGGTTTTCGGGTTCTCATTGGGGGGTCTGAAATGATTGCGGTGGGACGACGCGCTGCAGGCAGAGAATAGCTGGCTTATACGAACGTAACACGCCGATGCGAAGATTCCGAGACAATGCCATGGAACAGGTAGATACACCCCCATACTTTCTACGTAATCGAGCGTCAGTGCCGGCACTGATGGTCGTCATCGCACTACTGTTTGTGGCTGGCTGCAACCCGCAAGAAACCGGCGGACTGACTGTCAGACTATCCATCGCGACAGGCGGTACAGGCGGCGTTTATTACCCCTATGGCGGCGGCATTGCAAAAGTCATCAGTGATCGCCTTGATGGCGTGGAAGCAACGGCTGAAGTCACGGCTGGTACAGTTGACAACCTAAAGTTCCTCGCAAATCGGTCTGTTGATCTTGCATTTGGCCTTGCCGATTCCATTGATGATGCCGCAAATCAACGTGGGACTTTCGCCACCTTCGGTAACGTCCCGATGAGAGCCGTTGCGGTCCTGTACGACAACTACAACCACATCATCTCAACTACTGATAGCGGCATCAATACCGTGGCAGACCTAAATGGACGTGTCGTGTCCACCGGTGCACCTGGTAGTGGAACCGAAGTAAGTGCATTCCGGATTCTTCAAGCCGCCGGTGTAAATCCTGATACCGACATCACGAAACAAAGCCTCAGTGCTGCTGAGTCCGTTGACGCGGTCAAGGATGGCAAAATTGATGCCTTTTTCTTTAGTGGTGGGATCCCGACCGGGGCCATTCTCGACCTCGCTTCGACGCCAAGGCGGACCATTAAGGTAATACCGAATGGCGAAACTCTTTCTGATTTACAGAACCAATTCGGCTCGCTGGTCTATCACAACGCGCCGATTCCACAATCAATTTACCCTGGAATGGAAAGCGCCGTTACCGTTGTCGCGGTCTCAAATATCTTAGTCGTTCACCCGGACCTGGACGATGCTCTCGCGTATGACATTACACGCGTGTTATTTGAAAATAATGGTGAACTCGCGGCGGTGCATCCAATGGCCGAAATTTTAAACCTTGAAAATGCAACCGTTGGCTCGCCCATTCCGTTTCACGACGGCGCCATTCAGTACTACCGTGACCGTGATGCTTGGTCTGGCTCGGCACCGTAGAATAGGTGCTCGACAACCGAGGATCGACCCTGACCACACCAACGAGACCGCTCACCGCGCACGAAGACCCCGAGGCTGAGGGTCCCAGCCGTGCCCTTAGCGGCAGGGTTGCGATTTTGACCACAACCTTAGCAGTCGGTCTGTCACTCTATGCCCTTTATTGGGTCATCGGTATCATCCAACCTCAGATCTACCGCGTTAGTTTTCTGTTGCTCACGCTCGTTCTGACCTTCCTAATCTTTCCGGCACACTCACGGTGGCGTAGTCGCGTGATGTGGCTCGATTGGGTTCTCGTTGCTTCGACGCTGGTGGCACTTATTTGGCCAATCGTCGACTTTGACCAATTCGTCTACCGCGCTGCAACACCATTAGCTATCGATCTTTTGCTTGGTGCGCTCACCACCATACTCGTGCTCGAGGCAACACGCCGAACCGTCGGGCCGATCCTGCCCGTCACGGCTATCAGTTTCCTGCTGTACGGGTACTACGGACCATCACTCGAACTGATCGGACTCGAACTATTCGCGCATCGTGGATATGACATCGATCGTCTGATTGGTACTTTGTATATGACACTTGAAGGAATCTTCGGCGTTCCGCTCAACGTTGCCGCAACCTTCATCGTACTCTTCACCATCTTTGGATCAATCTTGACGCATTCAGGTGCTGGACAATTCTTTATTAATTGGACAATGTCAGCATTTGGACGATCGCGCAGTGGCGCAGGACCAGGGCGAACCGTTACGTTGTCAGGTTTCTTGCTTGGCACCGTGTCTGGTAGCGGCGTTGCTACCACCGTGACCCTTGGAGCCGTCGCCTGGCCACTACTTCGCCGGGCTGGCTTTACTCCAGAGGTTGGTGGCGGCATCCTCTCCGCAAGCGGTATCGGAGCCATCCTGGCGCCACCGACGATGGGAGCTGCAGCATTCCTGATCGCTGAATTTCTCCAGATCACTTATTTACAGGTGATCATCATGGCGATTGTCCCAGCCGTGCTCTACTACCTCTCGATTGTCTTAATGATTGAAGCTGACGCACGTCGCCTTGGGACAAGAGGGGTCGACATCGACCTGCCTTCCGTGGGCACGCTGACTCGACAATCGGGGTATCAGTTCCTACCCCTTATTACGATCGTCATTCTCCTGGTCACTGGCATGACGCCTTTCCGGGCAGTTTTTTACTCGACACTCCTTGCGATCGCACTAAGTTTCATTAGATCGGAGCATGCGTTAAAGCCGAAACGTCTAATCGCTGCATTGGAAGCGGGAGGACGAGGGGTCTTGTCAGTCGCGGCAACCACCGCAACCGCAGGCATCATTGTTGGGGTCGTCACTTTAACTGGCCTTGGACTGAAAATTGCCGGAATCATTGTCGCCCTAGCTGGCGGCAGCGTCTTCTTAACCGTTATCTTTGCAGCCATCGCTGTCTTGATGCTCGGATTAGCCGTACCAGTAACAGCTTCGTACATCATCGCCGCAGTCATGATCGCGCCAGCCTTGACACTCGTCGGTGTAGCTGACTTCGCAGCACACATGTTTATCTTCTATTACGCCGTCTTGTCAGAGGTAAGTCCACCAACGGCACTATCACCATTCGCTGCTGCTGCCATTACAGGCGGAAACCCGTTCCGAACGATGATGCTGACGTGGAAGTACACACTACCGGCATTTCTTGTTCCATTTGCATTTACGTTGAGTCCTGAAGGAGCTGGCGTGCTCCTCCGGGCACCGATTATCGACATCGTACGGACCGTCGGCACAGCGGTTATTGGGGTTAGTGCGCTCGCTATGGGGCTTGGTGGCTGGCTTTTACGTCCGACAACAACTCTTGAGCGTATCCTTGCTGTCTCTGGGGGACTACTGCTATTTTACGCTACGACTACAACAGATCTCGTGGGATTAATACTATTTACCGTAGCAATCGCGTTACATTTAGTTCGTAAACAATGAGAAGGTTCCTGTAATGACCTTGAACAAATCGAACAACTGGATCGTTTGCTTTCTTATCGCATTCGTTGCTTCTGGTTGGAATGCGACGTCACTTTCCGCTCAGACACTAATACAAGTATCACCAGAATCTGTGGGGATGTCTTCGGAACGACTGAGGAGACTCACCAATACACTGGAAGACTACGTGTCAGATGAACGGATTGCCGGTGCAGTCGCCATCGTCGCCAGACAAGGAGAAATTGCCTACCTGGAAGCATTTGGTATGCGGGACCGGGAGTCAAACTCTCCAATGGCCACTGATTCAATTTTTCGTATCGCATCACAAACTAAGGCGCTAACCAGTACTTGCATCATGATCTTGCAGGAGCGGGGCCAATTGCTGATTTCGGATCCACTCGCCAAATATATGCCTGAGTTTGCGAATGGTACCGTGGCAGTTGACAACGGTCGTGGCGGGTACGACGTCGTCGCGGCGAGGAGAGCCATTACGATCCGGGACCTTCTCACTCATACATCCGGTATTAGTTACGGCAATGGCCTCGCGGTCGAAGAGTGGCGAGACGCGGACGCGATTGGCTGGTATTTTGCAAACCGTGACGAACCGATTCGAGAAACGATTCGTCGTATGGGTTCATTGCCAGCGACTGCACATCCTGGCGACAGTTGGGTCTACGGTTTTAACACAGACATTCTAGGGGCTCTCATCGAGGTAGTCAGTGGACGTCCATTCGATGCTTTTCTTCGGGACGAGATTCTCGAGCCTCTCGGTATGAGCGACACTCATTTCTATTTGCCGGAGGAAAAGAAAGACCGGTTGGTCACCGTCTACTCGTCGACTGCAACGGGAGGGATCGAACGAGCACCGGCTCCGGGATATATGGACGACGGCGGTATTTTTGGCACTATCGGACAAGGTCAGTACGTCGATGGTCCCAGAACGAGTTTTTCCGGTGGTGCCGGCCTGCTCTCAACGGCAGCGGACTATGCGACATTTCTTCAGATGATGCTTAATGCCGGAGAACTTGACGGTAACCGCGTGCTAAGTCGGACGACGGTTAATTCTATGGTGAGGAGTTACACTCACGACCTTGATTTCAGACCTGGTCAAGGCTTCGGTTTGGGTTTCTCTGTTATGCAAAACCCAGCAGCCTTTGGCCTTCCTGCGTCGACCGGTGAGTTCGGGTGGGGTGGAGCTTACCACTCAACCTACTGGGCTGATCCGGAAGAAGACATGGTCGTTGTATACCTAACACAACTTCTTCCAGCTCGTAACATCGACGACTTCGGCAAACTACGAACACTTGTTCATCAAGCCATCATCGATTAGCCACTGCGCCACGAGATCGCATTACCAAAAATACTTTCGTCAGTGTGGAGTACTCTGTCACCAAGCGATAACTAAACCATGCTCGGTCTTGCAGAAATTTTAATCGTTGTAGCACTTGTTTTGATCATCTTTGGCCCGATGATCATGCGCCGACGAAAGAACACAAAGCGCCAGTAACAAGGGCTCTGTCATTAGCCTGTCGATTCGGCTTATGCGCGTGTCAACTTACGAAACTTAATTCGATGAGGCGTGTCGGCCTCACCACCCAACCTTCGCCTCCGATCAATCTCGTAATCAGCGTAGTTACCGGAAAAACATTCCACGTGACTATTGCCCTCGAATGCGATGATATGCGTCGCAATCCGGTCTAGGAACCAGCGGTCATGGCTCACGACAACAGCGCAGCCTGCGAACTCTACCAACGCCTCTTCAAGTGCCCGCAGTGTGTCAACATCCAAATCATTCGTTGGCTCGTCGAGCAAAAGTAAGTTCGCGCCGTCTTTTAGGAGTCGCGCCAGATGAACACGATTCCGCTCTCCACCTGACAGTTCTCCAACCTTCCGCTGTTGGTCTCGACCTTTGAAATTAAACCAAGACACGTAAGCACGAGAAGACACCGTGCGCTGAGCCAAACTAACATCATCCTGGCCGCCAGAAATTGCCTCCCACACTGACATGTGGGGGTCGAGTTCCCGATCTTGGTCCACGTAGCCGAGTTTCACGGTTTCACCAAGCCTGATAGTTCCTGCATCAGGCTCTTCAGATCCTGTAATTAATTTCAATAACGTAGTTTTTCCAGAACCATTTGGCCCGACAACGCCGACAATGCCCGCAGGCGGAAGTGTAAACGTCAATCCACCAATCAAAGCACGATCACCATAGCCTTTAATAACGTCCGTGGCCTCGACTACCACGTCGCCGAGACGAGGGCCAGGTGGGACGTAAATCTCCACCGATTCCATCTTTTCGGCAACGTCTTCTGCGAGTAATTGCTCATACGCGTTCAATCGAGCCTTGCCTTTGGCCTGACGCGCACGAGGAGACATACCAATCCATTCAAGTTCACGTTGCAAAGTCCGCTGTCGTTTTGCCGCGTGCTTCTCCTCAACATTAAGTCGTTTTTGTTTCTGGTCCAGCCACGACGAGTAATTTCCCTCCCATGGAATACCAGCACCACGATCAAGCTCAAGAATCCATCCTGCAACATTGTCAAGAAAATACCGATCGTGGGTGACCGCTACAACTGTACCCTTGTAGTCCGCCAGAAACCGCTCTAACCAAGCAACGGTCTCCGCATCAAGATGATTCGTCGGCTCATCAAGTAACAGCAGATCTGGCGACTGCAGCAATAACCGACAGAGTGCAACCCGTCGACGCTCACCACCAGATAACTTCGTTACATCCGCCGAACCGGGTGGTAGTCGGAGTGCATCCATAGCCATCTCGATGCGTGAATCAAGATCCCATGCCCCAGCTGCATCAATTTTGTTTTGTAACTCACCCTGTTCTTCAAGGGCCTCGTCCATCTCCGGTGATACCAACCCGGACGAAAGCGATAAGAGTACTTCGTCATATCGCTTGAGCAGTGAACGCACTGACGCCACGCCTTCGTTGACGTTTCCAGCAACATCCTTCTCTGGGTCGAGTGCCGGCTCCTGGGCAAGGTAGCCAATCGACAGACCATCCGCAGGAAATGCTTCCCCTTCAAACTCTGTGATTTCTCCGGCCATGATTCGCAACACCGTGCTTTTACCTGATCCATTTAAACCAAGGATGCCAATCTTCGCGCCAGGAAGAAACGACAGCCAAATATCCTTGAGTACGGTGTAGTCTGGAGCGTAGCGTTTCCCGAGCCCCTTCATCGTGTAGACATACTGTGGTCCCATAGACTCACCATGGTATCGCAGCACGAGACTCGAAATCGAAAATCAAAGGACTAGACGAAAAAATTTTGGCGCTGTCTCTTCGTCTCTATAATTAGCTAGTTCGATGCACGATGAAACCATCAAAGTAAAATCAGGACTTCTGAAACCCCGAAAGAGAAAGCCTGTCTGGGTAAGTTGGCCGGACGACAAACTCTTGGATGTCCGGATGTGCGACCTCGGCGTCAGCATCGACGGTACACCCCTTGAGCGCCGCATCAGTGAAGTCAGAAAAGAACTTAGTGGACGCGGCATTGACTTTGGTCCGCACTTTTGGCTATCCGACGATTGGTTCACCCCTGACGGCGTGCCTGGGGTCGGTATTCCGTTCTATCTTGCACATCCACGCCTCGCAAAACTTGAAATGAATCAGATGCTTGAAGTTGAAGGAAGCACCAAAACGTGGTGTCTTCAAATTCTTCGGCATGAAGTCGGACACGCTATCGATAATGCCTTTCGGCTCCAACGAAGACACCGTCGACAAAAACTCTTTGGCAAATCCTCAGACAATTACCCGGAGTACTACACGCCTCGACCGTATAGCAAGAGCTTCGTCCTCCACCTGGACTCGTGGTACGCCCAAAGTCATCCAGACGAAGACTTCGCTGAAACATTTGCTGTGTGGCTCGATCCCAAGGCGGACTGGCAAAAACGGTACGCTGATTGGCCAGCGTTAAAGAAGCTGGACTATATGCATGACCTAATGCATGACATCAGAAGACGGCAACCAGTAGAAACCACCACGCGAACCGTTGAACCGTTGTCCAGCATCAAGAAAACACTACGTCAACACTATGAAACAAAACGGGCGCACTACGGCATTGACCGGCCAGATTTCTACGATCGCGACTTGCGTCGTCTGTTTTCTGATGCGGCTGAATTCTCAAACAATCAACCTGCAGCAAAATTTCTAAAACGAATACGCCGCGACGTTCGG
>DTWD01000304.1 GCA_012963185.1 Acidobacteriota bacterium | reverse complement strand
TGGGACGGTATAGAAGCGCATCAAGATGTGCGGGAGGCCAGCCGTCCCGAACATGAGCGCCAGTCCAAGAGAGATGGCATCAATGGGATCGGACACGAGGCCACCAGGTCCAAGCACACTGAGCCCATAATGATCACCAGCCGCCTCAAAGAGCGTGAGCGGATTGAAATCGAAACGTGCCAGTGTGAGTGCAGCCAGCAGGAAGGCACCCAATAATAACAAAACTGCCTTCACGATTTGCACCCAAGTCGTGGCAATCATCCCACCGAAGAGCACGTATGCCAGCATGACAGCACCGACGATGATAACGGCCAGTTCATACGGCAATCCAAATAACAAGCGTATGAGATTGCCTGCACCCACCATCTGCGCAATCAAATAGAACGCCACGACAGCTAGGGAACCAGTTGCTGCTGCCACACGCACCGGCGCTTGACGCAGGCGAAAGGCGACGACATCAGAAAACGTAAACCGGCCCAGATTCCTAAGTGGCTCAGCAATTAAAAACATGACGATCGGCCAGCCAACCAAAAAACCGATCGAGTAAATCAGACCGTCAAAACCTGAAAGCGCAACCAAGCCAGCAATCCCCAGAAAGCTGGCTGCGCTCATGTAATCACCAGCTAGGGCGAGCCCATTCTGTAAACCAGTGACACTACGACCAGCCGCATAGAAGTGCTCGGGATCGCGAGTTCGTCGTGCTGCGACATACGTAATGCCAAGCGATAACGCAATAAAGAGGAAAAAGCCAGTAATCGCAATGAGATTGGGCTCACCGAGGCTAGACGTCACAACTGCTCTCGGAGATCAGCAATACTCTGATCATAGTGTCGGTTAGCCCATCGGACATAGATCCAGACGAGAATCCAAGCTGCAACGATTACAAGTGCACCGAGCAGAATCCCAAGACTGAGCCCAGGACTCACGAGCATCGTAAGCAAGTTTTTGCGAAACGCGACTAGCAAGATGAAGGCGAAATAGAACACCATCATGGCAACAGTCAGCCGGATAGCAATTTTCAATCTTGCAGCATTTAACCGTTCTAGGTCCGTAGAACTGCTCATGACTGTTAGAGTGTAACCGTATTTTGCAGAATTCGCTGCACCCAATCACACGACCAGCGACCTGGCAAACGTGGACTCTAAACCTTCGCAGACCACCACTGCTTCGGATCCATGCGCTCGCCATAACCTAGCCACACATCAAGCCAAAGCATCAAACGGCGAAGCATTGTGCCAGCAAGCCAACGGCCAACTCGTAACCACCACTTCGAAAAATCCTTGTTATACGGACAAACTCGGATACAAATCGAGCAATCACTATTTTGAGCTACCCAGTAACTAAAGCATTTCTCACCATCGATCGACCACTTCCGGACCCCCTTGATGTTGGACTGGTTATAACGAACAGTATTAGGGACACCATCCGGAATCGCCTGCACCGGACAGGCCGTGCTGCACCGACGGCAGATATCACAAAAGGCTTTGACACCGAAGTCTGTGGGTCGGTCGTGCGCCAACGGCAAATCAGTGTAAATCTTCCCAAGTCGGACCCGTGGACCGAACTCTTTTGTGATGAGTAACCCATGTCGGCCGTACTCTCCTAGACCGGCCTTGATCGCGAACGGAATCGCCAGCGAAGTATCATTCATGCTCGCCACGGCCTGATATCCAAGATTTCTAATGTACTGGGCAGTTGACAAGACTACCGTCGCATCCCTGGAGTACCCATAACCGGTCGCCGCTCCACTAAGCGCCGATGGTACGGTGCGAATGAGGTCATAGTCCATGGATTGGGCTGTCACAATCACATTCGTTACTTCAGCTGGAATTTCCTGCGGCCGATCCGTGAGGGTCAGGTCACTAAACTTATCGACATACATCCACCGGTCGTCATAGCTAGTGATACCAACTAGGTCAGCCCCAAAACCTTTTGCAACCCGCTTCACTTCATCAGCCGCTTGGGCTGGTGTACCCATGTCCATGCGCTCTATCGCAACGCCTCGCGTCAGCGTGAATTCATCATTGAACCCTTCGCGTCGATCGTCGTCCTGATGAAGTTCAGTGAAGAGATCCGAAACGTGCCACGCAGCGTTACGGAGTGCGTAGTCCTTCTGCGTAAAGCCGTCAGTTAATCGCCAGTTCGTAAGCGGCTCGCGATAAGTTTCGTAGAAGAGCTTGCTTTTAGGATTGCGAATGCGCACATCCCACCACGACCGTCGAAAGACGTCGTCACGCTGGTGGAATCGTTCGAAGTCTGGTTGGATATCGAAGCCGGCTTCGGCGTCGTCTGGCCTAGAACAATTCGTTGCCGGTTTTGAAGACTCCATCACGTTGACAAGAGAAGTGCCAAAGCTCCTAGGCCAACAACTCGCGCACTACATGCGCCGGTTCTCGAACCCCAGTTAACCGAGCCTCCAACCCTTGGTGCTTAAAGGTAAACCGCTCGTGATCGATACCGAAAAGATGCAGAATCGTCGCCTGAAGGTCACGAATGTGGACAGGATTCTTGACGATATTGTAGGAGAAATCGTCTGTTTCACCGTACACAACGCCCCCTTTGACTCCGCCGCCAGCCATCCACACGGTAAAGCAACGTGGATGATGGTCACGACCATAGTCAGTTGGTGTCAGCTTCCCTTGCGAGTAGATTGTCCGTCCAAACTCCCCACCCCAAATAACCAACGTCTCATCAAAGAGCCCGCGCTCTTTCAGATCCTGAATGAGTGCCCATGCCGCACGATCGACGTCCTTCGCCTGCGCCCGGAGTACTTCTGGAGCATCATTATGGACATCCCAGCCTCGATGATAAATCTGAACGAAGCGGACGTCTCGTTCGACCAGCCGGCGAGCCATCAATGCTGCATTCTGGAACTTACCCGCCTGCTTCGCTTCCTCACCCCACCGTTCAAACGTACTCGCCGGCTCACTTGAAAGATCTGCCATTTCCGGCACAGCCATCTGCATCCGAAAGGCCATTTCGTACTGCTGAATACGAGCCAGTGTTTCCGGGCTACCCAGCTGATCATGCTGAATGCGATTCAGTTCTCCGAGACCATCTAGCATCTTGCGCCGAACTTCACGTGAGACACCATCCGGATTCTGCAGATACAGAACCGGGTTCGTGCCGCCGCGCAGCCCAACACCGGCATACTCGG
>DTWD01000303.1 GCA_012963185.1 Acidobacteriota bacterium | reverse complement strand
TTGGATTATCTTGAGCAATGGTTCCTTCGATGAATCGGCGATGTCAGAGAAAGGCTTCCCATAGCATGAGCCTGCCATTGCGTCCGCAACGGCCATCATGTCCAATACTACCCGTGCCGTGACTGACGACATCTCAGCGGCCCTTTCGACGTGACTTGCTGCGATCTCACCGGCGGCAGGCATTTCCCCTTCTTTGGGTATTATTTGATCAAGCAACTGTTTCAGGAGGACACGTTGAGTATCAGTCAGTAAGGCATTCATTCTTATGTCCTTAAAGATACCTTCGGTTTCGTTTAATGTAATCGGCGGTACGCAAGGCAATAGCCTGAATGGTACTGGTTACATTCACTGCTCCGGAGGTGACGAGCACGCTACCGTCGACAAGAAAGAGGTTTGGGACTTCATGTGCCCGACCCCAGCTGTCTACCACTGAATGCTCAGGATCAACGCCTGTGCGAGCCGTTCCCATGAGATGCCACCCTCCGAACTTTGGTACACGATTCGGTGTTACCTCACGCGCACCGGCAGCTTCAAGAACTTCTGTTGCACTTCTAATACCATGGTCGAGAATCTTGTTGCTGTTATCCCCAACTCGATAAGTTACCTTAGGTGCGGGAATACCATCGCTGTCGCTAAGGAGCGGATCAATAGTAACCTGATTGTGTTCTTCGGGAAGGTCTTCCACTAACACCGCTACATTGATTGAGTGATTGAACCGTTGCTTAAATACCTCATGGTGGCCTGATCCCCACGGGAGGGGTTCCCCTTTTGTACCACCCCGGGCAGTCCAGAGAGGGCCTGAATCGTGGGTGACCTGGAACTGATAACCACGCAAAAATCCGCGGCTTTCGTCGGTCTCGTAAAAATGGTGGCTGTAGATGCTATTAGAGACTGGACCATGATTACTCTCAAGATCATCTTCGAAATATCCCGTGACAAAAGCCGCTGGATGAAACATGAGGTTTTTACCAACCAAACCACTCCCGTTGGCGAGACCGTCAGGGAAACGATGCGAACGTGAGTTAAGTAACAAGCGTGGGGTGCCCACACCATTACACGCAACAATGATAAGCCGCGCTTTTTGTTCATGTAGACGCCCATCACGATAATAGAGCGCCGATTGTACCCGGCCATCAACTCCAACAACGAGTTCCCTGACACGAGCCCTCGTCTCAAGCCGTGCACCGGCCCGAAGCGCGGGTGGCCAATACGTTATATCCGTACTAGCCTTTGCTCCGGTCATACAGCCAAGGTCGCACGAACTCCCATAGTTACAAGCTCGTCGACCTTCTTTGTACGCTGTCGATGCGATAGCGGCATCAGCGGGCCACCAGTGCCATCCGAGTTTGTCGAAACCTTTCGCAATAGTCTCGCCATGCGGTCCCAGCGCGAGTGGTGGCATAGGTCTCGGTGACTTGGTCGGATAAAACGGGTCGCCGTCCAAACCTGAGACTCCCATCATACGATCGTTTATATCGAAGTAAGGTACAAGTTCAGCATAATCATATGGAAAATCAGCCGCGACGCCGTCTAAAGACCGAACCTTGAAATCGGACGGGTGAAACCGAGGAAAATGTGCTCCCCAATGAATGGTACTGCCCCCAACAGCGTTGTACATGAGAGGTGCTATTGCGGATTCGGCATTATTGACCGGGTAATCTACCGCGAGCCCCCGG
>DTWD01000302.1 GCA_012963185.1 Acidobacteriota bacterium | reverse complement strand
CCTGCTCGCAAATATTCGTGCGATCGCTCACGCACTAAAAATGAATTCTGGTGACGTCGGTGTTAGCTGGCTGCCCTTGTATCACGACATGGGATTAATTGGCGCATGGCTCACGACGTTTTATGTTGGTGCGCCCCTACTGCTGATGTCTCCACTCACGTTCCTCGCACGACCGGTTCGATGGCTCCAAGCAATCGACCGCTATCACGGAACCATCTCGGCTGCACCAAACTTTGCATACGACCTCTGCACAACACGCATTTCCGATGAAGATCTTGCTGGACTTAACTTAAGTTCTGCGCGAGCTCTTCTAAATGGTTCAGAAACTGTCTCTCCAGGCACTCTTACTGCGTTCGCGGAACGGTTCCTGCCATACGGACTCACAAACAGCGCGGTTGTTCCAGTCTATGGTCTAGCCGAAAACTCCGTTGCCTTAACAGTGCCTACCATTGGTGCGCCGCCTCACGTAGACGTTGTGCGTCGAAATCTATTTCAAGAAACCGGAGAGGCAATACCCACTAAACACAATGATGAAGCCGCTCTCCGATTTGTTTCCTGCGGACGCGCGGTCTCACAGCATGACATACGTGTGGTCGATGAATCGGGAAAACGTCTGTCCGACCGCCAGCAAGGACATATTATTTTTCGGGGACCCTCAGCAACAACGGGGTACTTTCGAAACGAAGAAGCCACACAACAGCTTTTCGATGAGGATGGGTGGCTCCACACTGGGGATCTTGGCTACATCGCCGGTGGCAACTTATTTGTAACCGGGCGAACCAAGGATGTCATCATCCGAGGAGGCCGTAATCTCTACCCACACGAAGTTGAGGCCTCCGTCGGCGCACTCCCAGGTGTACGAACCGGCTGCGTGGCTGCGTTTGGCCTACTAAACGAGACACGCGGAACAGAGCAGTTTGTCATTGTGGCTGAAACACGGCTAACCGAACAACAATCACGTGCGGACCTTCAACGCCGTATTACGGCTACTGTGACTGAGCAGATTGGTGTGACTCCAGACCGTATTGTCCTCGCCCACCCCGGCGCAATTCCAAAAACTTCGAGCGGGAAAATTCGTCGATCAGCGACGCGTGACGCTCTGCAATCCGGGAAGCTGGAAGAAAAAACGACGGGGGTCACCAGGCAGTGGCTAAGACTCGCCTCCCGAGCTTTTGGTGGGTTGCTGCGTCAATGGACCAAACGACTGGCTCAGATGTTTTATACCGCTTACGTCATGAGTATTATTCTGACAACCGGAGTGGTGACGCTCCTGTTGCTCATCATCGTCCCAAATGGTCGAACAGTCGACCGGGTCATTGGACGCTGGACACGACTGATCCTGGCGTGTGGTGGATGTAGCATTCGAATCATAGGAAGAGACCAAGTCCCAACACACCAGCCAGTTGTGTTTGTGGCCAATCACGCAAGTTATCTCGACCCGCCGCTTATGATGAGCGTGCTACCAGGAGGTGCCAGATTTGCCGCAAAAGATCGTCTGACCGAGTATCCAATTCTCGGACTAGCAATCCGTAAAGGCGGACATATCCCAATCGACAAAAGTAACCAGACGCAACGAGTTGAAGGCGCCAGTGACATCCGTCATCCCCTGCACAAAGGCGAATCACTCTTTATCTTTCCTGAAGGTACGTTCGAACTGGCTCCACGACTCTTACCCTTTCGTCTCGGCGCATTCCAGGCTGCTGTCGAGGCAAACTGCGCGATTGTGCCAGTTGCCATTCGTGGGACCCGCCACATTTTTCCTGCGCGAACCCTCTTACTGAAACCAGGGCCAATCACTGTGACCTTCGGTCAACCACTGCCAGCAAATGGTTCGGATTGGAAGGAAATTGTCAGGCTTCGGGATGAAGCACGAAGCTTTATTTCGAAGCACTGTGGTGAATCGTAGACAACATCGGCGGACAATGGCGGTGCAGTAACAGCAGCGTTACTGTTGGTCGTTACCCTGATAAGCCATGTTTCAAATCCGCAATCAGGT
>DTWD01000301.1 GCA_012963185.1 Acidobacteriota bacterium | reverse complement strand
GGTTATGTGGACCCATGGCTATGCAGGCGAAACGAGTAGCGATAGCATCATGGCGCTCAGTGACGGACAAGGTGGTTTCACCATCACTCCGGCACCAACAGCTGCTCAAGGCGCGCATGCGCTGCAATTGTTCGACTACGATAACGATGGTTTACTTGATCTTCTTGCCTGGTCATCAAATGGCGCACAACTTGCTCGGAACGTTGGAACATCATGGACCGATGTGACAACAGCGTCGCTCGCTGACCAACCGGACCCTCCGACCGTAACAACAGCGCATGCGTTAGTTGTCGCTGACTTCGACCTGGACGGGGACACTGATTTCGTCACCGCGACGACAGGATCAGTTCTACTCGCAGAAAACAGCGGAACTCCGAACGGTTCCTTGCGGGTTTCTCTCCGCGGCACGGCAAGTAATCGCTTGGGTATCGGTGCAAAAGTTCAACTGCGCGCCGGAAGCCTGAGTACAAGATTGGATACGTCGGCCACTACACCCTCAGTCGGCCCGGCGGACCTCGTATTTGGTCTCGGAGCTCGACCGGGTGGCGATGTTGTTCGCGTCCTCTGGCCGTCGGGCATCCTCCAAGCTGAAGTACCACAACCAGAGGGCGTTCTGTCTACGCTCGTTGCAGTCCAGGAACTTGACCGCGAACCCTCCTCCTGTCCGCTGCTCTTCACGTGGAATGGAACGCAATTTGAATTCATTACAGATTTTCTTGGCGGTGGTGAAATGGGCTATTGGCGCGGTCCTGGTCACTACAACACACCAGATCCTGTTGAATACGTGCGGATTCCGGCAAACCGATTACGACCGCGAGACGGCCGGCTTGAACTCAGGATTACGAATGAACTGGAAGAAGTAATTTTCTTCGATCACCTGTCGCTTGTATCCGTCGCTCATCCGAACGACATTACTGTCTATCCCAATGAAGGACAGACGGTCCCGCCCAAACCACATCGACTACATGGTGTCCGGAACATCCGCACTCCCGTTCGCGTCTTCAATGACAAGGGAACGGACATGACGGAACGCATTGCCGCACTTGACCGCAGATACCCAGACGAATTCGGGTTGAAACCGTTTAGAGGGTACGCAGAATCACACACGTTAACACTCGACCTAGGTCCCCGGGACAACCAAGCAATCACTCTGCTTCTGACTGGATGGACCGATTACGCATTTTCGAGTGATAACGTTGCGGCACATCAAGCCGGACTCACCCCATCGCTACCTGTACTACAAATCAAAAATGATGATGGAAGCTGGCGTAATGCCGTCGATATAGGAATACCCGTCGGACGACCACAGACAATCGCCGTCGACCTGACTGACCAACTCCGTGCGGGAGAACACGAAGTACGGATTGTGACCGATATGCGAGTTTACTGGGATCAGATTCAGATAGGCCGACCCGTCTCTATCGACAGACCCGAACGCAACACAGTGGTACGAGAGCAGACACTTCACCCGACCACGGCCGCACTCCGGGTGCGTGGGTTTTCAAAGGAACTCCACCCCAACGGAACCGAGCCGACAACGTATAACTACGAGCAGGTTTCAATGGTGTCTCCATGGAAGACCATGTCCGGTTCGTACACAAGACCCGGCGACGTTCGCGAACTCTTAGTAGCTAGTGACGACCTGTTCGCAATCGCCAAAAATGGCGACGAAGTTGTTTTAAGTTTTGATGCCGCACAACTCGATCCTTTACCAGCGAACTGGACTCGAACGTATCTCCTCCGAACCGATGGCTTTATTAAAGAAATGGATATTAATTCCGCGAGTCCGGACAGAGTCGAACCTCTACCCTTTCACGCAATGAGCGCCTATCCATATAGTAGGTTCGAGCACTATCCCAAGACGCCGGTTCATGAGACGTATCGCGAGAACTTCAACACACGGCATGTTGTTCGGTCGGTACCCCGTATCGACGTAGTGCGGTAGGAGAGGGATGGAACATATTCGGTATTCAGTTGCTGCATGTCAGACCGACCTTCCCAACCCAGCCCACCGGTCGCAAATGCATATCAACACCACCCGTATGCTCGACATGGTTGACTCAGCAGTGACTGGAAGCATGCCGTTTTTACCTGTACGCCTTGTCGTGTTTCCGGAATTTGCGCACGCCGCCCCCATCTACCGGACAGTGGCGGAACTTCAAAAAAAACTTACCGTCTCTATCCCCAATGACCATACCGAAAAACTCACGGCCAAGGCTCGCGAACATAACGTGTATGTCCAAACAGGAACGATGCTGGAAGAAGACCAGAAGTACCCGGGGGCGATCTTTAATACCTCCTGCCTCATCGGCCCAAACGGGATCTTGTTCAAATACCGAAAAATAAATCCGTGGATTCCGTTTGAAGTACACACGAGTCCACACGACATCCCTGACTATGACGAAGCGTTCTTTCCGGTAGCTGATACGTCTATCGGTCGACTCGGCTGCGCCATCTGCTACGACTGGCTTTTCCCTGAGGCTCTTCGTCAATTGACTGCAAACGGCGCTGAAGTACTGATCCGCGTGTCGGCCTATATGGATCCCTGGGGAGCCACCGAACCCATGGCATGGTGGACCATTATCAATCGAGCGCGAGCACTTGAAAATCTCAGCTATGTCGTTGCGGCAAATCAAGGCGCAAGCTTGCGCCACTACCCGCCGTACTCGTGGCCCGGCGGTTCACAGGTAATCGACTTTGATGGACGTGTACTCGCGGAAGCTTCGCCAGGTCCGGGAGAACGGATTGTCGTTGCGCCGCTCGACATATCCGCGTTAAGACACGAGCGTCAGTCACGCATCGGCCATCACATGCCGGCGCATCTTCGTACAGAGGCCTACGATGTCTACGATCATGCCGCCTATTCGTCACAACACTTAAAAGATGAACCTTTGTCGTACACCAAAAATCAACAGGAAATCGAGGCTTCCAAACAAGCCTTTGCCGACCATCACGATTCACACCTACAAAAAACAGCGAACGAGACAAAAGATAGTTGAAACCATGAATGGCGGAGAGGGTGGGAGTCGAAGTGACCCCCTAAATAACTCCTGCTGTGACACTTAAGTTTTCGGCTTCTACGTGTTGCCCACAATGTTGCCCACAAACCTTCTGGCTGCCCTCGGCTTTTACTGGCCGGTATGGGCAAGGGGGGTGTCTCTACGAGATACCGATAACGCCACCCACGAAGCGG
>DTWD01000300.1 GCA_012963185.1 Acidobacteriota bacterium | reverse complement strand
GTACGTGCTGATTTCGGGGGAGCTCGCCATCGTCACTCCGGACGGGACCCGGGTGGCGACCGTGAAACCGGTAACGACAGTAGGCGAGATGGGTCGTTTGGCAGCAAGGCATTTACTTAGAGCAGATGCAGACGTGATACTGTTGTCTCGTACTCGTGCCGGGAGATATGGAACGGCAGCGGCGTCTAGAGCGTACTGCAAATGGAATTGAGCTGCCCGACAATGTATGGCGTGCGATCCTCGACACCGCTCGTGACGTCGGGCTCTCAAATTCAGACATCCTCGCACCTAGCCAATAGCCTGAAGACCAACATCATGAAAGCCGTGCGGATAGATAAGTATGGAATTGCAAGCGAGGTTGCCTACTGTGCAGAGCTCCCGGACCCCGGTCCCCCAACAACGGACGAAGTCATCGTCGATGTGGCTGCATTTCCGATCAATCCAGCAGACCTGCTAACGATCGAAGGCAAATATGCAACCCGCCCCCCGCTGCCTTATACGCCCGGTGCCGAAGCCGTCGGGCATGTCAGCCAAGTGGGCAGTGCGGTTAACGACTTTCTACCGGGAGACCTAGTCATGTTGTTGAGCCGGGAGAACTGGTCCCAGAAACGAAAAGTCAAGGCAGCCGAGCTTCTAAAGATAAACACTGACTCTGGCGACTTTCTTCAATTCGCTATGCTGAAAGTAAACCCAGCTACCGCCGCCCTCATGCTACGGGAATATGTGAAACTGGAACCGGGCGACTGGGTAATTCAGGACGCTGCCAATTCCGGGGTTGGTCACTGCGTGATCCGCCTGGCTGCGAAGGCCGGGATCAAAACAATTAACGTGGTACGCCGGGAAAATCTCAGTACCCAGTTACAGGCTATTGGAGCTGATGCCGTGCTGGTTGGCACGGATAACCTTTCTGCAAGAGTCGAGCACATAACCGATGGCGCCGGCGTACGCCTGGCCATTGATGCCGTTGCCGGTGAAACAAGTCTACACCTCGCCAGCTGTCTCGCCGACGGTGGCGTGATGGTTAACTATGGCATGTTGAGCGGCGAACCGTGTATGGTTATGCCCGATTGGATCGTCTTTCGGCACCTCACCCTGACCGGATTCTGGCTGGCTACGCAACTCAGAGACATGCCTAGAGACCAAACCAAAGCACTCTACGAAGAACTCATCGATAACATTGCCCACGGTGTACTCGATGTTCCAATAGAGGCAACTTACGGGATTGAAGACATCAAGGACGCTCTAAATCATGCCAGTCGTGAAAATAGGCACGGCAAGGTGCTGGTTCTACCGAACAACTCGCCCTGACGAACACTTCTATTGTCTGCGCAACAAAAATGTTCCGCTGTTCAGGCCGTCACACAGTCCCCATTGCTCCCAATATCAAATCTGATTTTGTCCAGGTCAGACAACAACGCTGTAGCTTGTTTGTCGGACAACGGCATCAACGGAGGTCTGGTTAAGGCCCAGTTGGGTTGTCCCGTAAATTCCGCTGTCATCGCCTTGAGCGCCGGGATCATAGGGTAAGACTGAAGGGTCGTCCGGATCTCACTAATCCGAGACTGAAGTGTATCTGCCGTTGCCGAATCCGCCTGCCAAGCGCTGTAAACCTTTCGAATTCCAGCTGGATTGGCATTCCCGCTCGCCGTAATACATCCAGCACCCCCGTTACGCAAGGTATCCAGAAGAAATCCTTCGGAACCGGCAAAGGTTGAAAATCCCGGAAAACGATCCAGAATAGCTTTTGTGTTGTCCCAATCACCCGAGCTGTCTTTGAGGCCAACCACCGTGTCCGGATACGCCACAACCAATCGCTCGATGAGATCAAGTCCGATCGGAACCTGTGCAACCGGCGGTATGTGGTACAAGTAGACTCTCAGGCGATCATCCCCAACGCGATGTATCACCTCTGAATAGCTGGCGAATAGACCCTCCGTATCGACGGCTTTGTAATAGAACGGTGGTAACATCAGAACGCCACCACAGCCGTGATTAACCGCATGAGCTGTTAATACACTGGCATCAATAATTGAACAAGCACCGGTACCGGGCATCAGCTTATCCGCAGGAACACCATTTTCAACCAATGCGTCCAGGAGTTGAATTCTCTCACCAACGGCCAGTGAATTTGCTTCGCTGGTCGTGCCAAAAATAGCAAGTCCATCTACGCCCTGTTCGAGCATCCACTTGCAATGCGTCACGTACGCCTCGATATCAGGAGACAAATCCTCATTAAACGGCGTAATTACTGGGACTAATACACCACTAAATCGTTGACTACTCATAGAGCCGTCTCTCCAGACTGTTCAGTTATTTCTATATAATTCAATCATCTACACGATATTCAAGAATAACATCAGGATCCGGGTCTAATCCAAGACCGGGACCTTGCGGTACAAGCAGCTTTCCGTCAACGGGGTCGATAGCCGTCCCAAAAAGGCTCGCCTCTGGCGTCATATAGAATCGCTCAAAAGGAACGTCTCCGTCCATTGCGGAGATTAGTTGCGCCGTCGCGAGAAAGCCCGGCCCAAAATATGGTGAATGAGGTGCTACGGTGATTTGGCGCGCTTGCGCCGCTTTCTCGACCTTTAAAAATTCAGTGACGCCACCGACTTTCGTAACACTGGGTTGCGCAACATCGACAGCGTTCGCGTCAAACATCGACTCAAACTGCCAGTGTGTACACGCGTTCTCGCCGGCCGCTACGGGTATGTCGTATTCTGCACGCAAAGTTGATAGGGC
>DTWD01000299.1 GCA_012963185.1 Acidobacteriota bacterium | reverse complement strand
GGGGTTGGATCTTAATGGGTTCTGAGCCGGCTGATGTGGAAGCTGTTCAAGTGTGCGACGGAATTTTCCTGTCGGCGTCGTCAGAACTGTTGCGTAATTTAATTGAAGGGCCGCCCCCTCCGCGGACGCGACTATTGACTGGGTACGCTGGTTGGGACGCAGGTCAACTCGAGGCTGAGCTGGCTACTTCGGCGTGGCTTAATGCCGATATTGACCTCGATGTTATTTTTGAAACACATCCCAGCGACATGTGGGACACGGTCATTCGCCGGTTGGGTGCAGATCCCGCACTGCTGAAAACAGGCGGTGCAAGCGTTCATTAGTTGTGTCGGGTCTCTCGTGTAAGAGATGTTGCAGCCTAGGTGTACGTGACTTTTTGCCGGATGTTTCGCTGCCTTTTTACGGTTCGTACCTGTAGACAACGCCATTCCTCATTACAAAACGGATTCGTGACATTGCGGTGATATCTTCAAGTGGGTTGCCATCAACAGCGACCAGATCTGCGGTGAATCCTTGGGCGATTTGTCCTAAGGTATCTGCAAGCCCAAGCGCACGTGCTGCGCGCGAGGTTGCGGATACGATTGCATCCATGGGGTCCTGCCCGCCGTCTCGTACGCGAACAATGAATTCTTCGAAATTTCGCCCGTGCGCACCTGCAACAGCATCGGTACCAAAAACAATTTGCACATTTGGATTCTGGATGGTGCGCGTGAACGTAATGAGTCCCCGTCGACGGGCTTCGGTCATGCGCGCAAAGCCTTCCTCCGTATAATTTCCGATGCCGAGAAATCGATCGCGATATTGTTCATAGTTGTCGTACAACAAACCAAGATGTGGATCGAGATAAGTGCCTTCGTCGGCAAGCAGTGCGATCGTCTCGTCGTCGTAGCGGTTGCCATGTTCGATAGACGTGCACCCGGCACGCGCGGCCGCACTAACAACTTCTGAGCCATACGCGTGAACGGCGACTCGAAGTCCTTGCGCAAGACCTTCCTGGCATGCTGCATTAATTTGTGTGTCGCTCAATAAACGTCCACCACCATCACGAATACTGGCGGACGCGAAGATCTTGATTACATCGGCACCGTCTAGTTTGAGTTGCCTGATATGGGCCCGAATGGCATCAGCATCACCGGTTTCGATCGTCACAGGTTCTCGCGACGTCAGTATGCGTGGTCCTGGCAACCCAGTCTGCGCGATCCAATCTCGAAGGTCTGTATCGAGTGGACTTCCAAGACTTTGTACCGTTGTGAAGCCAGACATCAGTGTGCGATACGCATTTGAGAGACCGTAAATGATCGAATTAGAAGTCGATTCTTCTTCCGTCGGCCTATGTAGTTTCTCGTCACGATCGAAGTGCGACATGAGATGCACATGGGTATCAATCCAGCCCGGCATGATTGTTAGATCGGATAAGTCGTAGGTCACTCTGCCCCGTAGCGAATCGATACGGGTAATTTGTTCGCCTGAAACAAAAATACGTGCGTCGCGACGTGTATTTCCATTCCCGTCGATTAAGAGACCAGCGCGAATAGTGGTCTGAGTGTCTTGTGAATAACTGATTGCGACTGAATTGAGGCCGAAAATAATGGTGAGCACGATACAACGAGTGATAAATGTGCCGGCGGCTAAAGATCTCGCGAGAAGGTGTTGTTTCATGTGAGTCGTCCTGTCGGGGGGCGGGAACGCCCTGTTACGCGCTCATTTCGAAGTTCGCTCTGTGCGTTACGTTCAGCACTGCGTGTTTCAAGTTCGGCTTGTTCATCCACCATCCGATGATATTGCGCTAGTCGTTCTGGCATGAGTTGGCCGTTAGCGACGGCTGCTCCTACGTTACATCCAGGTTCGCTGCGATGTGCACAATCTCTAAAACGGCAATCGGTTGCCAGTCCGTCAATGTCTTCAAAGGAGTTCTCTACAGCACGGTCAATATTCCACGCAGCGAATTCGCGCATGCCAGGTGTGTCGATGATGATGCCGCCGCTTGGCCTGACGATGAGTTCGCGGTGAATGGTCGTATGGCGTCCGCGGTTGTCTGATATACGTACTTTTTGCGTGCGTTGTCGTTTTTCACCCAGAAGGCAATTAATGATGGACGATTTTCCGACACCAGAAGAGCCAAGTAATGCGATAGTCCGCCCTGGACGTAGGTAGCTGGATAGCTGCTCGATACCGGCTGTTGTTTGGCAGGAATTAGCGTGGATGGTGACTTGTCCAGAGATCCTTTTTATTTCACGGATGCAGGTCGATAAATCTTCTCGCAAGTCGGATTTATTGAGGACAACTATAGGTTGTGCACCACTCTGCTCTGCGGCTACGAGATAACGCCCGATTCGTCGTGGGTTAAAGTCGGCGTCTAGCCCTGCGACGATAAAAACGATATCGATGTTAGCTGCGATCACTTGTTGTTTGGTTGGGTTTCCGGTAGCTTTCCGTGCAAAACAGCTATGTCTTGGGAGAATAGATTTGATTGTCGCGTGCCGTGCTCTATCTGTAATGCTGATGGCGACCCAGTCGCCAACGGCTGGTAAATCCGACTGAGTTCGCGCGCGATGTCGCATCCGTCCTGCGGTACGAGCAAGTAGTTCCCCGTGGCCGGATAACAAGCGAAAAAGATGATTGTGTTCGATTTCAACGCGCGCTGGAATGAGCGACGAGTCACCAAGTGCTTCAAAATCAGCTGAAAACTGGTCATCCCACCCGAGGTCGTGAAGTGTGATCTGTGGGCTTGGCATCAAGTTAAAGGTCACCCATTCATTGATTCGTACCGACAAGTGACATGCGTCATCGTGTCAGGGTGATGTCTTCGTCGTGTCCTTTCAAGCGAATAGCCAGCAGGACGGCTTTGTCGATAGGTGTAAATTGCTTGGTCTATAGGAGGAAGTCATGGTCAGGGCAACGTCTTAAGATGCGATCATACGCCTGACGAGGGATCAGCGGGCACCATACTTGTATCCCAGAGAAGCGGACGAGACTCGCTAGCGGAGGCGTCGCTCCTTTGTACCAGGCCTTGTACACCAACGCCGAGTAAACGTACTGGCTGGTCAGCAGCGTTAGTTCGGTCAACTAAGTACTGAGCGCGTCTCGCAATCTGCCGACCGTCGTTTATTGCGGTGGAATGTGTGTCGTTACGCGTAACGGTTTTGAAGTCTGAGTACCGTACCTTGAGTGTCACCGTTCGAGCACAGACGTCTTTTTGTGATAACCAGTTCGCATTTGCTAGCGCCATGCGTTCGACTTCAATCCTGATTACGTTAATGTCGTTCAAATCTGTTGCGTAAGTACGTTCTGAACTATGAGATTGTGCTGACCTGTTTACCAACACGGGACGGTTATCGATTCCATGAGCAAGTCGTTTTAGTGAAACCGATTGCGACCCAACGACTCTCCTTAATTCCGTGTTATCGATGGTTCTAAGGTCGACAAGACGCTTAATACCAATCCCCCGAAGTTTTCTCGCTGTGACCGGGCCGACACCCCACAGAGCCTCGACTGGGAGTTTTTGCAGGAAAACCTCGACACGTTCGGGTGCGATTACGGTCAAGCCATCTGGTTTCTTCCACGCGGAGGCGATCTTTGCTAGAAATTTATTTGGAGCGACGCCTGCCGAGGCCGTTAAGCCGGTTTCATGCAAAATCTCAGCCTTCAGTCTTTTGGCCACAGTTGTGGCTAGCGGTTCGTTCCAGGTATTTGTGGTCACGTCGAGGTGTGCCTCGTCGAGTGATAATGGTTCGACGGCAGGAGTAACTGTTCTACACAATTCAAAGACTTGTTTGGAGACAGCCCTATACTTTGCAAAGTCAGGTCTGATAATCACTAATGATGGACACAAATGAACCGCTTTAGCCATCGAGAGGGCTGAGTGGACTCCGAATGCCCGCGCTTCATAACTCGCTGCGGCCACGACGCCCCGCCCTTCAGGCTTTCCTCCAACAGCAACGGGCTTTCCTTGCAGGTTGGGTCGGTCGCGTTGTTCAACCGATGCGTAGAACGCATCCATGTCGACATGGACAATCCGACGGATAGGTGAAGCCATGGCGAAAGTCTACTACTATAGGTATTGAAGCAGTGTCTAAGGATAGTAACCAACACCAGAAGAAAAAACGCCTGACGTTAGGGTCTTGGGATGAAGCCCGAGCATTGATGTGGCGCTATCGTTATCGGTTGACACTCGGGCTTGCCATGATGCTTGTGAGTAACTTGGCCGGACTCGTGTTGCCGGCGATGTCGCGCTACATCATTGATGTGGTCGTTCCGGAAGGTCGCGCTGAGGATCTGCTTTGGTTCGCCGGTATTGGCCTGGCGGCGACTGTTGTTCACTCAGTGATAGGTTTCGGATTGTCTCAAGTACTGGGTGTGGCAGCTCAACGTGCGATCACCGAGATGCGTAAGCAAGTGATGACCCATGTTTCGAGATTGCCTATCAACTACTTTGATTCAACGCAGACGGGAGTCTTGATTTCTCGCATCATGACTGATGCTGAAGGGATTCGAAATCTTGTAGGTACTGGGTTGGTTCAACTTGCAGGCGGTGTGGTGACTGCAACAATTGCTCTTGGTTGGTTGTTCTATCTCAATTGGAGGTTAACGACACTTACCCTGGCAATTCTCGTTGTCTTTGGGATAACTATGGCTGTCGGATTCTCTCGATTGCGCCCCGTATTTCGTGCACGCGGAAAAATTAACGCAGAAGTTACAGGGCGGCTCGGAGAGACACTTAGTGGGATCAGGATTGTCAAGGCGTATGGTGTTGAGAGACGGGAACAACTTGTCTTTACTCGTGGTGCGCATCGGTTATTTCGAAATGTTGCGAAAGCGGTGACGGGTGTCTCGGCGGTGACTTCCGTTGCGGGATTGGTCATAGGGGTGATCGGTGCCCTCATGATAGTGCTGGGTGGACGTGCGTTGATTAATGAGACATGGACGACTGGTGCGTTATTGCAGTACATCATTTTTACTGGACTCGTGATTGCTCCGGTTGTTCAGATGTCGTCCATTGGCACGCAGATTACTGAGGCTCTTGCGGGTCTCGACCGCATACGAGAGATACGGCAGCTTACGACAGAAGACGAAGAAGACGCATCCCGTGAACCACTTAGTACGCTTAGGGGAGACGTTCGAGTTGAGCACGTCTGTTTCGAGTATGAGCCAGGCGTGCCTGTGCTGAAGTCAGTGTCTCTTATTGCCGAACCTGGAACTACCACCGCGCTGGTTGGTTCCAGCGGGTCTGGTAAAAGTACACTT
>DTWD01000298.1 GCA_012963185.1 Acidobacteriota bacterium | reverse complement strand
TTTGGGCTTCCGAGGTGACTCGATCAAACGTTACTTTCACGATTACCACACACTAAGCGGAAGTATGACTTTGGATTTGGCTCGCGGTGAATTGTCGCGCCACGGGCGAGGGGCGGAGGATTGGATCGTACATCTTCATGACACCGGTCTCGACACAATGACAGGGGGGCGCTTGAAACGTCTCGAGCCGTTTCTGGGTACCGAGACATTCATGCTCACTTATGGCGATGGAGTTAGTGACATCGACCTTCATAAGCTAATCCAGTTTCATAAATCGCATGGACGGATAGGGACGGTAACTGCCGTTCGGCCGCCCTCCCGTTTCGGGGGCTTAGTATTTGACGGTGATCTTGTGACTGAATTCACAGAGAAACCACAGATCGGGGAGGGTTGGATTAACGGTGGGTTTATGGTTTTTGAGCCGGCAATATTCGATTACCTTGATCGGGGAGATCAAACGATACTGGAAGCGAATGCACTCGAACATCTAGCAACCGACGGTCAGTTAGCGGCGTATCGCCACGAGGCCTTCTGGCAGTGCATGGACACCTTAAGAGACAAGCGGCACTTGCAACGCCTTTGGGCGGACGGTGATGCTCCATGGAAAATATGGGAGTGACGGCAGATGGTGCTGTCTGCCGTTCGTGCGGAGGGACAGACCTTTGTGAGGTGCTTTCGCTTGGTGATACTCCATTAGCTAATGCGTTACTCACCAAGTCGCAATTAAAAGCACCGGAACCATGCTATCCGCTAGATCTAGTGTTTTGTCGTGTGTGCAGCCTCGTTCAAATCACTAAGTCGGTTCCACCTGCAGATTTGTTCGGCGAGTATCTATATTTTTCATCTGTGTCAGACACGATGGTGGTTCACGCTTCTAAACTCGTCCAGCGGGTTATTCGAGAGAGGCAACTCGATGGAAATAGTTTGGCGGCTGAGATTGCTAGCAACGATGGCTATCTCCTCCAGGCCTACAAGCAGGCCCGAATACCGATAGTTGGGGTCGAACCGGCCACCAATATTGCTGCTGTAGCTCTAGAAAAAGACATTCCAACCGTTTGTGATTTTTTCAGTTCGCAATTAGTGGATAAATTAATCGAAGACTATGGTCGCGCAGATGTGATCCATGCCAATAACGTTCTTGCGCATGTTCCAGATCTAAACGGTGTTGTTTATGGCCTTCGGCGTTTCGTGAAGGATTCAGGCGTCATTATTGTTGAGGTGCCCTATGTTCGGGACATGGTTGATGGCACAGAGTTTGATACGGTGTACCACGAACATCTTTGTTATTTTTCTGTCACGGCGCTTACGCGATTATTTGAAAGACATGGTTTAGTTATTCATGATGTCGAGCGATTAAACATCCATGGAGGGTCACTTCGCATTTTTTCTGGAATTGATGATTGTGCGGCTAAGCCATCAGAAAATGTGGGGCAACTCCTAGAGCAAGAAGCAAAAGAAAACATTGATCGGTCGGATTTTTATCTCACGTTTGCTGAGCGGGTTGAGGTGCTCAAAGTAGAACTGGTGACTTTGTTACGTGAATTGCGTGACGCGGGAAAAAAGGTTGCCGCTTACGGAGCGTCAGCAAAGGGAAGCACACTGCTTAATTATTTCGGCATTGATGCCACTGTTATTGAGTTTGTGGTGGATCGAAGTCCGGTGAAGCAGGGGCGTTACACGCCCGGCACGCACATACCCATTCGCGAACCCGAAGCATTGTTAGAAGAGCGACCTGATTATGTCTTGCTTCTTACCTGGAATTTCGAAGAAGAAGTATTGCGGCAGCAGGAAGCGTATCGGCGGGAAGGCGGAAAATTTATCGTTCCTATACCGACGCTTAGAGTTGTCTAGAGCTTTTGCATTTGAGGTCATTATTTCCGGAAAGGTTCGTGTGCGTTAATGATGCCGGGGTCTGAGCGGGTACTGTTAATTGGTGCTTCAGGCCAACTCGGTTGTGCCTTAGAACGAAAATTCTCAACTGAGAAGTTAGTAACGGCATCGAACCAACATGCTCGACCCGGGGATCTGACCGTCGATCTTGGTGATTTCGCGGCGACAGAATCTGTACTTCGATCTGTGCGGCCTGATGTGATCCTTGTCGCGGGGGCGATGTGTCACTTGGATCGCTGTGTTAGAGAGCCCGAACTATGTAATCGGATCAATACGCTGGGGCCTGCTCGTGTAGCTCAGTATGCAAGTGAGGCTAATGCCCGCATCGTATTTTTCAGTACCGACCATGTTTTTGATGGGACCAAGGACAGTTATGTCGAGAGTGATTCTGTGAATCCGCTTAATGTGTATTCGCGTAGCAAGGCACGAGCCGAAGAGTTACTTCAAAAGATTCTGCCGCAATCACATCTAATCATTCGGACCGGTTGGGTATATGGACCGGACACACAGCGGCGCAATTTTATTCTTAGACTTATTGATCAACTTTCCGACGGTAAGACGGTCACAGTGCCTTTCGATCAGTTGGGAAGTCCGACGTATACGGAAGATCTCGCCGAAACAACTCACCATCTGTTGTCTCATGGTGCTGTTGGCACCTTTCATGCAACCGGGCCAGAGTTATGCGATAGAGCGTCTCTTGCTAACAAAGTCTGCGATGAATTCAACCTTGACCGTAACCTTGTGATTGCTCGTGCGACGAATGAAATGCCGCAAATTGCGGCACGGTCTCTCCGGGTATTGTTGGATTGCAGAAAACTTCGTGAGTTCGGTGCTCCGAAATTTAGACACATTTCAGACGGCATTCGGGCACTTCGGGCGTCTTCCGAACTAGCTATTAACGAGCACCAGTTGCCTTCGACAGTGGTGCCTCCGCATGAATCTGACGAGCGAACGACTGGCAATCAAAAGGAACCACACGAAATGTTGGAAGGGCAGAGTGATCGGACTAATAACAGTAGAGGTGTTTCGGAATGAGAGCGTTCGTGACAGGGGGGATGGGGTTCTTGGGTGCGCATCTCGTTTCTGGTTTGTTGAGACGGGGGCATCACGTACATGTTTTTGATCAGGAGCCAGTCCCCATGACAGATAGTTCGGTTCCAGAAGGTTTCACAATATCGACCGGGGATTTGTTGGATAGGAATTCCATTCGTGTGGCGCTGTCAGACGCCAAACCAGATGTTGTGTTTCACCTTGCCGCAGTTGTCAACCTGGACCGCTCATTAGACATTGCTGACGCATGTATGCGAGTTAATGTTCTTGGGACCCTGAATCTTTTGAGGGCACTCGAGGGTAAACAGCTTGAGTCATTTGTGCTGCCGAGTAGCGTTGAAGTGTACGGAAATGGGCCGATTCCATTTCATGAAGATCAAGCCGCAGCTCCGCCGTCGCCTTACGCAGTGTCAAAACTCGCAGCAGAACAACTGGCGCTGTCACTTTATCGAAGTAAACAGTTCCCTGCCGTTGTGGTTCGAATCGCGACCGCGTATGGACCAAGTCAACCGAATTGTCGTCTGATTCCGTCGCTCATCGGTGCGTTTTCTCGCGGTGAGAGACCCGCGCTTTCTAATCCTGACCTTAGTCGGGACTTTCTTTATGTAGATGATGTAGTTGAAGGTTTGGTGTCAGCCGCTGGTTGCCCAGCTGGTTATGGCGAGATTATTAATCTCGGAGACGAACAGACGTACACAATTCGACAAGTCGCTGAGACAGTACGGAACCTTATGGCGGTTGATCTTATGCCTCGCTATGGTGCGAAGCCTGCACGTGCGAATGAAGCGCGGGTGTGGGCATCAAGCAATGCCAAGGCGCGCAAACTTCTTGGATGGACGCCGCGTACTGATTTACGAGACGGTCTTCAAAAGACGATCTCATGGTACTGTCCTCAATTGAACAAAACTTCTTCGACTGTTACTAATCAATGAGCAATACAGCTGAGCAATTAAAACAAGAAATTCTTGAGAAAGTACGAGAGTACGCCACTGTCGCGCATTCTACCGATGCTTTCGTTCCGTACAAGACTAAGGTTCGATATGCCGGCCGGGTGTTCGATGACCGCGAAATGGTTGCTCTGGTTAGCAGTGCATTGGATTTCTGGCTTACCCTCGGACCGTATGGCGCTCAATTTGAATCCAAAATGCGCCAGTTTTTTGGTTCTCGAGATTTTGTGCTCACTAATTCTGGTTCATCGGCGAACCTCACAGCGATTACAGCATTGTGTTCGAAGAATTTAGACGGGCATATGCGTCCCGGTAGCGAAGTGATTACACCTGCCGTCACGTTTCCCACGACGCTTTCCCCGATTCTGCAAAATGGACTTGTTCCAGTGTTCGTCGATTGTGAAATGGGGACCTATGATGTTGACGTCGACGCGGTGGCGGCTGCCGTGTCATCGAAAACTCGGGCACTCGTTATTCCGCACACTCTAGGGAATCCTTGTCGGATGGATGTGTTGATGGACATTGCGCGAGAACACGATCTTTGGGTTGTTGAAGATTGTTGTGATGCTTTAGGTGCGAAATATAACGGTAAGCTTGTTGGTACGTTTGGTGATGCATCGACGTGCAGTTTTTATCCCGCTCATCACATTACTCTTGGGGAGGGTGGCGGGGTGGTTGTGAGAGAGCCCAAGGTTGCCAAGATTATTCGTTCGGTACGCGACTGGGGTCGAGATTGTTGGTGTGAACCTGGCCAGAGTGATACGTGTGGCAAGCGATTCGGATGGCAATTGGGAGATTTACCTGAAGGGTACGATCACAAATACATTTATTCTGAGATTGGTTATAACCTGAAACCGACTGATTTGCAGGCGGCGATTGGCACGGTTCAAGCTGACCGGATCGATGATTTTCACGCTCGAAGGCAACATAATTTTGATCGGCTTTATGCAGGACTCAAGGCCTATGAGGAATTTTTATTGTTGCCAAAGACATATCCTGACGCCGAACCTGCGTGGTTTGCTTTTCCACTGACTGTACGTGGAGGGGTTGTGCGCAGTGAATTGGTAGCATGGTTGGAAGAATCTCTCATTGAGACCAGGGAGATCTTTGCCGGAAATATCCTTAGACAACCTGCGTATCGTGATGTGGTGCACCGAGTTCAGGGAGATTTGCATCGGTCGGACGTTGTCATGCGTGATACGTTTTTTATAGGCGTGTACCCGGGGCTTACTGACGAAATATTGGATTTTGTATTGGAGCGATTCAGAGAATTCTTTCGGTCTCGCGGATTGTCCTGAACGGCATCGTGGGCGTGACAACGAATGACAGAACAGACAAGTGGACCTGTGCCTGAATTAACGGTTGCTATTGCAGCTTATAACGAGCGTGCGACCATTATGGAGGTGCTTCAGCGGGTGAAGGCTGTTCCCGTGACAAAGCAGATTATCGTTGTTGATAATTGTTCAACGGATGGTACTCGTGAACTATTGGCTGAAGTTGACGATTCTATCGAGGTGATATTTCAGTCCCGTAATTTAGGAAAAGGCACCTCGATTCGAACTGCAATTACACATGCGCGTGGCGAGTATTTCATTATTCAGGATGCCGACCTCGAATACGAACCGGAGCAATATCCGCGACTCTTGTCCTATGCCCGTGAACATGATCTTGATGCGCTGTACGGATCTAGGGTTATCGAAGGGCGGAACACGCATTACGTTGGATATTATTTTGGTGTGCAGGCGCTGACGTGGATGACCAACGTATTGTATCGCGCGCGGCTTACTGATGTGGCTACAGCCTGTAAGATGTTTCGGACGTCCGTTGTATCACAGTTGAATCTTCGCGGCGCCAGTTTTGATCTCGATTTTGAACTCACGAATAAGATTTGTAGAGATGGCTGGCGTATTGATGAAGTGCCAGTCCCATATCATCCTCGAACCTTCGTCGAAGGTAAGAAAATTCGCAGTCGTGACGGTCTCAGCGCGGCCTACGTTATTATTCGCGACCGATTTATCGAATAATGTCATCCACCACGTTGTCGTGGATTAGAACTCCGGGAGCTATTCAGGTATTTCTGTTTGCTCTTATCGTTCGGTTTATTGTTTTACTTGCGATTCCGGCTGCCCCAATTAGTGGTGATGCCAGTGATTACGATCGTCTCGCCCATGCGATTGTGAATGGCGAGGGGTATGTTTCTGAAACCGGGCAGCCCACCTCAATGCGACCCCCTTTGTACAGTTATGTGCTTGCTGCGTTTTATAGAGTGTTTACAGATGGCCCAGCAGCCATGCGGTTTTTGCAGGCAATCCTTGATGCTGTAACCTGCGCACTCGTTTATGGATTGGCGTTTCGTCACTTTGGAATCGAAGCAGCACGAATTGCAGGTGGACTTTCGATTTTTTCGCTCAGCTTATTGTTTGCCACGCGTCACTTACTTACCGAGACATTTATGGCGTTCTTTATGGTGGCAATTGTTTGCTCGCTCGACACAGCGTTGACGTCGTGGCGAGTGGGAGCGTTTTTGCTGACCGGCGTTCTTGTCGGACTCAGTACGCTAACGAAAGGTACAACGTTGCCGTTACCGGCAATGCTGCTTTTGCCAATATGGGCGTCGACCGAGTGGAAGTGGAGACCGACTGTTCGCGCAGGTGCAATTGTGTTCGCTGGTTTTCTCGTCGTGTTATTGCCGTGGACTGTTAGAAATTATCTAGTTCATCACGAAGTCGTTCCGGTTACGACGCAGATGGGGTGGGTCGCCTATTCGTCGTATGCGCCTCCAGAAGGTAGGATTTTTGGCGTCTACACATTGGACGAGACGGTTGAGGCCGCTATGCGCCTTCCCGAAGCTGCACGTAGTCGGGAACTCACAGATGCGACGGTAAGTCTCATCCTAGAACGACCTGCGGAATTACCAAGGTTGCTCGTTTTGAAGTTTTTATATTTTTTCAGTCCATTTGACTGGGAAATCTTAGGTGGCGATGGAGTGTTTAATTTTCTGTACGCGCTTACGCTACCACTAGCGTTGTATGGACTCTGGGTCGCAAGGAACAGGGGTTGGCGACCATGGTTGCTGGCAATGCCGCCTACGTTTTTACTTGTGTTGTCGCTGGTTTTATACGGAAGTCCGAGGCTACGGCTACCGGTCGAGCCAATACTGGCGGTATTGGCTGGCGGTGGGCTAGTCGACATGTGGTGGAAAGCTGAGGAACGACGAACAGCGTTCATGGTTATGTCGGTGGCCGCTCTTGTCGGCGGGTTTACCATTTATATGTTTAGTGCTGAGGTGAAGCTTATGAGTGCGACGATTCTTCGAGGTATAGGATTGTGGTGACGGTCTTTCCATAAAGCACTAATCAGTAAGGTTTTACGACTGACTTGTGTCGTGGATTTCGAATGGAACTGCGGCCAGTTGTTATGCCGCATATATATAAGAAGGAGGTCATTTGTTTGGATCGGATGGCCTCCTTTGTGTTTGTACGATTTAGGATAGCCATAGCTAAGGGGTGATATGCGACATAACAGTGGCTGGCGTGGTCTCGGAGTCGTCGTGTTTGTTTCTGTCAGTGTTGGGCTATTTGAGCATCGTGCATCAACAGAACAAATAAGCTCTCCACCGCTTGTGAGCCAGGCCCTGTATGAACGCTGGATCGATGACCTGTCTAACTGGGGACGCTGGGGCCCTGATGACGAACTTGGCGCGTTTAATTTAGTTACATCAGAGAAGCGTGCTAAAGCTGCAGCACTTGTGACAGAAGGTGTCACGGTATCACTCGCCTCCGACGCTCAAAATTATGAAAGTGTTGATGTGCCGTGTCCGATTAGATGGTCCATGACTCGCGCAACGCGTACAGGTGCCAGTGACGAGATTGCTTACCCATGTATTCATGGGCCAGGAACAACACATCTTGATGCTTTTGCCCACGTGTTTTTTGATGGAAAGATGTGGAACGGATATGACGTTGAAGAATTGGTGACCGTAGTTGGGGGTGCTCTTAAGAATTCGATCATGACGATGAAGGATGGCATCGTGACACGCGGGGTGCTGTACGACATTCCGCGATTAAAAGGGGTTGATTATCTTGAACCGGGAACCCGCATTACAGTGCAGGATTTAGAGGATTGGGAGGAGATGGCCGGCGTCCGGGTCGGTCCTGGCGATGCGTTTCTCATTCGTTGGGGACGATGGGCTCGTCAGGATGCTATTGGCCCTTTTGATACCGGACGGGAGGCTGCGGGCTTGGACAACAATGTGATTCCATGGTTACGTGAACGTGACGTGGCTGTTGCCGGATGGGAAACACCTGGCTACGCACCGCAACCAGACGGCGACATTTCAAGAACGGCACTCCATAATTTCGCACTGACGATTCTGGGGATTCAGGTGCTTGACCGTGCTGACTTTCAGGCTTTGGCGGCGATTGCGGCTGAACAAAACAGATGGGAGTTTATGGTCACAATTGCGCCGTTGCGTGTTCCAAATGGGACCGGTTCCCCCGTGAACCCTATCGCTATGTTTTAGTGGTTGAACACCATATTATGCGAATGCGTACGCGCGGCGAATAATTCAGGAATGTGGTTTTTGTTGAGGTCTTATCCCACGAGCAAGGTGTAGTGCCACATGACGACTCACGAGGTGCAAACATGAAAACGCGATCGAACAACTTATTTATCTTACTTAGCATGATTCTCATGATGTCCTCTCTCCTTGTGGCACAGGGAACCGAAAACGGAGAGTGGCGGAGCTACGGTGGCGATATTGCGAATACGAGGTATTCAGGTCTCGATGAGATTTCCGCGGAGAATTTTGGTGATCTTGAAGTTGCCTGGCGTGTCAGTACGGCTAACTTTGGTCCAAATCCCGAATACAACTTTCAGTCAACACCACTCATGGTTGATGGTGTTCTGTATTCGACTGCGGGTTCTCGCCGTTCTGTTATAGCACTCGATGCTGGTACTGGTGAGTTGTTGTGGATGCATCGTCTTGACGAGGGTGAACGTGGTGCGGCGGCACCACGCCGTTTATCAGGTCGCGGTTTGGCGTATCGCGATGATGGCGCAGATGGGCAGATCTTTTACGTTACACCGGGCTACCAATTGATAGGCCTTGATGCTACATCAGGTAGCCGCCTGACTGATTTTGGTACCAATGGCGTCGTAGACCTGAAGCAAAATTTCGATCAAGATATTGATTTGGTAACTGGTGAAGCTGGTTTGCATGCGACCCCACTCGTCGCCGGTGACACCATAGTTATTGGCGCTGCACATTTGCCTGGAAGTACGCCGCGCTCGATGCGGAATATAAAAGGCTATATCCGAGGATTCGATGCTCTTAGCGGTGATCGTAAGTGGATTTTTCATACGATTCCAGGAGCAGATGATTTTGGTAATGACACGTGGTTGAACGATTCGTGGCGTTATACGGGCAATACTGGCGTTTGGGGGCAGATCAGTGTTGATTTAGAACTGGGCATTGCTTACCTGCCTACTGAAATGCCGACCAACGATTACTATGGCGGTCATCGCCACGGCGATAATCTGTTTTCTGACAGTTTGATTGCGGTGGACCTGGAGACTGGTGATCGATTGTGGCACTACCAGTTTATTCATCATGACGTTTGGGATTGGGATTTACCGTGTGCTCCGATCCTTGCGGATGTTGTGATCGATGGTGTCGAGCGGAAGATCGTTGCGCAGCCCACAAAACAGGCTTGGTTGTATGTCTTTGACCGGGAGACTGGCGAACCAATTTGGCCGATCGAAGAACGGGGAGTGGAGCAATCGACCGTTCCAGGAGAACTTCTTGCTCCGACCCAACCGTTTGTCACGAGACCACCTGCGTACGATCGTCAAGGCGTGACGCTGGATGATCTTATTGATTTCACGCCAGAAATTAAGCGCCGTGCAGAAGCTATCGCAGAGCGGCATCGACTGGGTCCAATATTTACGCCGCCGACCGTTTCTGATCCGAACGGTGTCGCAGGAACATTAATGCTTCCGTCCCAGGCCGGTGGCACAAATTGGCCTGGCGGATCGATCGACCCTGAAACTGGTATTGCCTATCTCTACACCTTTACGACCGTCGTGTCGCTTGGGCTTATCAACGATCCTGAGCGATCGGATATGAATTTTATTCGTGGTCGCTCAAGAGAAATTCCAGCAGCAGAGGTGGCACTCAACGTTGACGGGATTCCTTTGGTAAAGCCACCATGGGGTCGTATTACAGCGATAGATCTTAAGGTCGGTGAGATCTTATGGCAGATACCGCATGGAGAAACACCCGATAACATTAGGAATCACCCACTGCTTACTGGTGTCGACCTGCCTCGAACAGGTCGCGTTGGACGTGTGGGAACGCTCGTCACGAAGACATTGGTGATCGCCGGTGAAGCCGGTACATTCACGACATCGTCCGGTGAAGAAGGGGCGATGTTACGAGCGTACGACAAGGCCACGGGGGAAGAGGTTGGAGCAGTGTATATGCCAGCCGGTGCATCCGGATCGCCGATGACATATATGCATAACGGCCAACAACACATCGTTCTGGCTATCAGTGGAGGTGGCTTTGCCGGTGAGTTGATCGCATTCCGATTGCCTGGATAGTTCACATGTGGATGACACCGGGCAGGTTTCGGTGGAGTTTTTTTGCACTGGCATTAATGGCAGTGTCGGT
>DTWD01000297.1 GCA_012963185.1 Acidobacteriota bacterium | reverse complement strand
GCTGAAGGACAATATCGACACTGAGGACATGCCGACGACGAATGGTTCGGTGATTTTGAAGGACGCAATTCCCCCGGACGATGCCTACATCACACGTGTTCTTCGAGAAGCGGGAGCTATGATTCTTGGAAAATCCGCTTTGGGAGAATTTGCCGGAGGCAGTTACACATCAGTCGAGGGGCAGACTGTCAATCCCTATAACTTGCTGCGTGAGCCTGGTGGCTCAAGTAGTGGGTCCGCAGTGGCCGTCGCTGCCAACCTCTCAGTTATCGCTGTTGGGACCGATACCAGTTGGTCAGTTCGCCAGCCGTCATCGTTCAACGGGCTCGTCGGTCTTAGACCAACGACAGGACTCATTAGTCGAGACGGCATTGCACCCAAGAATCTCAATTTCGACACGGCCGGACCGATGGCACGGACGGTCACCGACATGGCAATTCTCCTAACAACGATAGCCGGCCCAGACCCGGCCGACCCGGACAATCTGAATCTCCGACGCTACGCGGGCCACCCTGCGGGTTCGGTAGCTGAAAGTCTGGACTACACACAGTTTTTGGAGTCAGGGTCTCTACAGGGTGCCAGGCTTGGCGTAGCCAGGGACTACTTCGGCGCGGACCCTGAGGTGGATGCGCTTGCTGACGCGGCGATCGCCACGATGAGAGAATTGGGCGCGGTGATCGTCGACCCGGTGACGTTCGACGGATCGTTCGTTGACGATATCCGCAGGATTGCTGACTATCGATTCAAAGAGGATTGGGAAGCTTACTTGTCTACGTTTGGACCTGACGTTCCGAAGTCTGTTGCGGAGTTTCTTGAGGTCTATGAGGGTACCGTTGCAGAATCCGAGTTTCCAGCGGAGGAGTCTGTGCTCAATTTATTGAGACGGGCTAGCATGACATCTACAGAACATCCCGACTACGCTCACGTAATCGGGAACGTCCTACCCGAGAACACTCAACGCAAGCTCGACTTGTTTGAAAGCCACGATCTTGATGCGTTGGTGTTTCCATTCGTTGCCAGTTTTGCACCGCCAATTGAGAATCCAGTGTTTGCTGCCGATGATCCGACCTACGTTTCGTCTGGCGATGTTCGCAGTCCAGCAACACTGGCAGGATACAGCTCTGTTGGTTTCCCAGGCATTGTGGTTCCCATGGGATTTGGGTCGCAGGGGTTGCCAATGACCATCTCTTTTTTGGGACGTCCATACGACGAAGGTAAACTGATCGGCTATGCCTACGACTATGAGCAAGCCACAATGATGAGGCGACCGTCACCACTCGTGCCCCCGCTTGCTGAAATGCCGGCGGCGGAGCGTTAAAAGACACCGTTGCGATCTTCAATCTCATCCCATTGATGGGTGGCAACCGTATGTTCGTCGTTAAGGTGGATGTAGGTGTCAGGCGTAGAACACTACTGGCCAGAGATCACGTAGTGGGTTCGCGACCGTATCTCAGTGTCTGGCCGGTTGACTTCAACACTGAGTTCTCGCACTTTGTGCGTCGCGTCAGCGTTGCTGGAATAGAAACCAAGGATGTAGTAGTCACTCGTTTCCGCGTCGATTTCTTTAAAGGCTTCTTCGAAGGTGTTGC
>DTWD01000296.1 GCA_012963185.1 Acidobacteriota bacterium | reverse complement strand
ATGGCAAACTTCAAGAAGAACTGCGCCCAAGTCGTCGCGCCGAAGTCGGCAGCCCACTCCGGGACATCTCGACCCTCAACCCGACTCCAGAGCCGGTTACGCCCAAACGGCAAATAGACCATGACAGCAATGCCGAGTTCTTGAGCGAGCGGGAAAATCATATCCGCAGCAGCACGGTTGTCGATGGCGTAGTCGATTCCGATGAAGTCCAATGGATACTCCCGCATGACCTCGGCTAGATCCGGGTAACGACCTCCACTCGTTGTGGTGATCCCGATGTAGCGAACGCGACCCTCAGCCTTGTACTCCTGGAGGATTCCGAGCTGGACCGGCGGGTCCCCGAGATTGTGTACCTGAATCAGGTCGATGACGGGCGTCCGTAGGCGCTCGAATGAACGCTCGACCTGAGCACGCGCCGCAGTTGGGTCCGCAGTGGCAGGGGCACCTCTACCCCGGCCTCCACGTCCTCCACCACCTCGTCCTGCTACATTCAGCTTCGTGGCCCAAAAAATGCGGTCAGCCATTCCCAGATCCTGAGCAATCTGACCGGAAACCTCCTCAGAAGCTCCATAGCCGGGTGCCGTGTCGAGCACAGTCGCTCCATTATCGACCATGGTTCTGAGCACCTCCGTGAGCCGATCGATGTCCCCACTCCGAGCGGCCGCAGAGAACGTGTTCGCGCCTCCGAGACCGACTACAGGAATTCGTTCACCGGTCGACGGGATTGCCCGAGTCACAATGTCCTGGCCCTGGAGTGCGCTTAGCACACGCGGGTCTAGAGTGAGCGCCGCACCAGCCGTTGCGCTGATTCGAAGCCAATCGCGTCGGTTTACCATTGTATTCTCTCGTAACAGGGATTCTCTACTCAGGACAAGTTATCCTGTCGGTGTGTTGGAAACGACAGGGGCCCGTATACGGAGGCCCAAGCCCTGCGCCTACTTCTTCCGCCCCATGATCCTCAAGATCCTTAGGAACAGATTGATGATGTCCATGTAAAGGGCGGCAGCACTGTCTACGGCGTTGTCCAGCGTATATGGGATCTTGTTGGCGCGGGCCCAGTCATAGCCGATGTATCCACAAAATATCCCCGCCACAATCCAGTCGATCACGCCATGGTGGATCCCGAAGATGAAGATCTCCACCACTTCCACCACGATCACCGCCAGCAATGCTAACGTCAGGGCTCCCACGATCTTCTCGAAGAAACTCGGAAATATCGAACCCAGCGTCATCATCAGCATAGTCACCAGGGCCGTGACCCGGATCGCCGCTTGCACAAGTTCTGGGTCGTACTGGTGGACGACGAGATTGACGATCAGCCCAAACGGCACCACGACCAGATTGTAGCCGACGAAGCTTACGAGTGGGTTAGAGGAGGTGTTGAAGAGGTAGATACCGGCAAGACAGGAAGCGAAGTACCCGCCGAAGAAGACCCATTGGTTGATCCCCGCGATCACCTGCGGGTCAATGGTTTGCACCATGATGTAATTGACCCCGAACCCATATAGGAGTACGAGCCCAATCATCAGGTTGTAAATTTGAGGGCTGATCGTCGACCCGCCTGTGTCCGTGCGATCAAAGACCGAGGTTTCTAACGGATTCAGTCTTTGGGATTTAGAT
>DTWD01000295.1 GCA_012963185.1 Acidobacteriota bacterium | reverse complement strand
TCCGCAACATAGGCGTATTGTCCATCTCGGGAAATAACCAAACCCCAGACATAACCCAAATGGGTCCACTTGCCGAGAAAGTTTCCTTCCAAGTCAAACATTTGGATGCGTCGATTCTCTCGGTCAAGGACATAGACCTTGTCGTTCTGGTCTATTTCAATGGCATGGGGCAGGTGAAATTCACCATCGGCGGTCGATTCATCCTGAGGGCCTCCCCCCCATTGCTTAATAAAGGTGCCATCGGGCGCAAATTTTGCGATGCGGTTATTGCCGTACCCGTCTGCAATGAGAATCTCACCAGTGCTGGCGATGTCGACGTCTGCTGGTAGATCGAGATGTGTTTCGTCATAAGCCGGTTCATCCGTGATTCCTATTTGCAATAGCACCTCGGTTAACTCGTGATTAAATTTGAGGACTCGATGTGCGGCTTCATCGACCACCCAGACATAACCGTCATGGTCAACCTCAATGAAATGTGGAACTGTGCCGGTTATTCCGTCACCGCCAGAACGGAGAAATTGACCGGATGCGTCGAAGACTAGAATTGGATGTGCCCCGCGATGGAGGGCGTAAACGTTGTCGTTGAGGTCTACTGATACACCAGACACGCCAGGTTGGAGATTCTGACGCCTTGGTGGTGGTGTTTCACCACGCGCGATCAGATCAGCGCGAACCCGTTCGGCTTCAGCACGGATTCTCGCACGTTCTGCCGGGAGTGGAAAACCCTGTGGATGGCCTAACACCCAGCCGTCTGGAAGCTTGGCCCAGTCTGGCACCAAAGAAAATGTGTTTTGTTGAGCAGTTAGTGCGCTCCCGCCGATTAGGAGCATTGTGGCGATTAGTGAAATGGTGCGTCTCATAATTAATTATGCCTCTACCTTAGCGGCTTGTGGTTACAGGTATTTCTTTTTGAAACCATCCGCTGCCAAAGTTTAAAAATGGACCATCGTCGATGGAGATTCGAGCTTCAATCTTGTAGTTGACGGGTGACACGAGCCGAGTTCGATATCGCAGTCGAACCTTTTGTCCCGCGTGTGTCAACGGTCCTGTCTCGTAGTGGATGGTATAGAAACCCCCAAGGTCACCACCGATTGGACCCGCATGGAACAGTTGAAAGCCTCGACTGTCCTGGTCCCATCGAGCGAAGGTGCGTTCGTTGGCTTGATATGCAATGACGCTCTCGATTGTGAAGGGCCCTGTTGGGCCCTCTGCTTCAGTATGGCTGGTTGAGAAGTTTCCGTCTTGCATCGTAAAGGTCTCAGTCCCTCTCAACGTTCCTCCAGGACCCAAAGGCGATTCAGGAACTCGCCATTCGAATTGCCACGTGCCTGGAAAATATTGGTTGTAGTCGAAGGTGGGCACCTCATCGGATTTTTCGGTCGGTCTGCCGAGATCTGGAATTTGACCACGCGGTCGTTCAGGCTGTTGCGTGACTGGTTGAGCAGGTGCCGAGGTCGAGAGCAAAAGAACGGAAACAAAAGTGATGAATGTGACTTTGACCATGGCCTTACTCCATAAGTGTCGCTGAAAACACCTGAGCCGAGCTTCGCTAGCTCGGCTCAGGATAAATCATAACGATGTAACTCCGACTGGCACTGCGTTATTGT
>DTWD01000294.1 GCA_012963185.1 Acidobacteriota bacterium | reverse complement strand
GTTCGATGAGGGCCGGAGGATCGTCGAAGTTGATCGAGAGGCATTGAGCAATCGTTGGCTCAATTCAACGCCTGGTGAGTAATAGCTAGCTCGTTAGGGTTGGTCAGTCGTCTCGATCAGGACATCGCGGAGTTTTTGACGGGCAGTTCCTGGGATACTCAGGCTTACATTCGCGCCCAACTGTGCCAGTAGCTCTGCGGTTTCCGGCCACGTCTGAAATTGAAACGACTGTTTCGCACCCTCCGCAATACGGTAGGGTGTACGACCACGAAAATCACGTACGTCAAGATCAGCGCCTTGGGCTACAAGGTACTCAATGATTTCGTTATTTCCACGGAACGCTGCACCATGAAGGGCGGTGAAGTCCGCCTCATTGACCGCATTCACATTTGCACCGTGCTCGATGAGTAGCGTAACAGCGTGTTCGGCTGTTTCAGATTTGACGCCTCTTGATTCAGCCGGTGTGTAGGTTCCTCGGCCCAGTCCCGAGGCAGCCATTAACGGCGTTGTACCGTCGTCGGTCGTGAGATGGAGGTTGGCACCAGCCGATAGAAGCAGTTGCATGATTTCAATCGAGCCGTCAGCGTCACGATTAGCGTTATGAGAAGCTACCCAGAGAGGGGTCGCTCCACGGAGGTCGCCAGTTCCACAAGCGAACCGTTCAAAGGCTCCTTCGCGCGGGTTTGCGATGTAGCTCATGAACATCGCCGACGTCAGAAGACGGACATTCGGATCTGCACCATGCTCAAGGAGGGACTGGACAAGGGAAATGCGTTGGTCGCCGCTCAAAGTGTTTCCACGGAAACGTTCGCCGAATCCGTGTTGGCGAGACCATTCACCCAACCAGGTGCCAACGTCGCCTGCAGTCGCATGAAGCGCGCTAATGGTTCCGAGCGTAGCAGTCGCATCTGCGCCCTCGCGAAGTAGAAATAGTGCGAATTCGTGTTGGCCGTTTACGATGGCGTACGGCAGCGCGTGCGTACCGTCAACCCCGGTGTCGTTGACGTTCACACCGCCAGCCAGTAACTGAGTGGCCAGTTCAATATCGCCGTTACCTGCCGCGAATAAGAGAGGGGTGAATCCATCGGTCGTCGAGGGATTCGCATTAGCGCCGCTGTCGAGGAGTAATCTAACGACGTCTTTATGTGATTCGGTGGTCGCCCACATTAAAGCGGTTGCGCCATGTTCTTCTGTAGAGGCATTGACATCACTTTCGGCATCGAGCAACGCTTTCACCACGTCGAGATTCCCGGTTCGTGCTGCGACCATGAGTGGGGTGAGGCCATTGGCCTGAGGCGATTTGCTATTCGCACCGGCGGCTAAAAGGTGCCGGATCATCGGCAGGCTCGCGTTTTCGGCCGCACGTACTAGCGCAGTGACACCATGGTCGTCAGAGGCATTAACGTTCGCACCCGCACCGAGTAGAAGTTCGGCCATTTCCAGATCATTCCAGTGTGCCGCCCAGAGCAATGGCGTCGTGCCGTCAGCAAGCGGAGCGTTTACGTCTGAGCCCTTCGCAACTAGTGAACGTACCAACTCGGCCTGTTGTCCAGAAGCGGCTGTGGCAACTGCGGCGTTTTGGGCATTAGCCGAGAAAGTGCATGCAAGCAGCGCTGTTGTACCGATGGTGGTGCGGAGCAGGCGCGTCGTAATGGTACTCATCTGTTTCGTCTCCCACGCGTAATTGAGAAATACGCCGGTGTCACTTGAGTCCGAGGCCCGTATCTGCAACTATACGCATACAGCTACGTTGCAACAAGCGATAGTCAGTCGAAGTAAATAAATTTCGGTTGTCGCAGCGCTTATATAGGCAGTTGGAGATGAATATGCCGAAGATGTCCGGCGTCGTTCGACTAGCTGGAACAGTGTTACTAGCCAGCTTATTCATACCTGTTGCAGTTGCTGTCGGTCAGACGTCGACTGGCAACGCGCCAACTCGTCAAATTCTCGATCGATATTGCGTGACCTGCCATAACGAACGTCTTAAGACGGCTGGGCTCATGCTTGATCAGATTGACCTTGAGGATGTGGCAGGGAACGCGGAGATTCTTGAGAAAGTCGTACGGAAACTTCGGGCGGGCCAAATGCCACCTGAAGGGAGACCTCGTCCAGACGAGTCGACTATCGATGCCTTCGCAACCTCTTTGGAGTTCGCTTTGGACAGTGTGGCGATTGCGGATCCGAACCCTGGTCGCGTGGCCACTCGGCGCTTAAATCGCGTCGAATATGTCAATGCGATAGAAGATTTGCTTGGTCTGGAAATTGATGGCCCAGCAATGCTCCCGAGTGATATGGGGGCCTTCGGTTTTGACAATAACGCTGAAGTCCTGTCGATTACGCCAGCGCTAATGTCCCGATATATCGCAGCGGCAACAAAGATTAGTCGGGCTGCCGTCGGAAGCGCGGATACACGGCCCATCGTCCAGGTGTACCGGACGGGTTTTGAAGAGCGCGATGTGCGGCTCGGCGAACGGATGTCCTTTGCCAGCCACGGCGGTTTGGCGGTGCGGCATCATTTTCCGCTCGACGGTGAATATCAATTTACGATTCGACTCAAGCGAGATGGCACCAGTCAAGTAATCGAAGGGATTGGCGAGCGGGCACACCAGATTGAGGTCCGCGTGAATCGTGAGCTACTTCGTACCTTTGAGATCGGGGGGGAGTATCCAGGTCCAGACCCCGGGACGTTGATAGCCCCCCGGGACGACGATTTCGAGGGAATACGACTGCATCAATACCGCATGGAGGCTGATGAAGTTCTCGAATTTCGGTTGCAGCTTAGTGCGGGTACGCAATTGATGAGTGTGGCCTTTACAGATACCGCCCCGACTCCTGTAGCTGTGACTGATCTGCCGGGCGTGGATATGCTGTCGATTGCCGGTCCGTTTGATGGAACGGTGCCGACTGAGACACTCAGCCGACAGAAAATATTTATCTGCGAACCCACCGAACTGACGGATGGGTTGCAGGAATCATGCGCTCGCGAGATTTTGGGGTCGTTAGCCAGGCGCGCCTATCGACGACCGGTGACGGATGGCGAGGTTGAATCACTTCTTGGTGCATATCGTGAAGGTCGAGGCGACGGTGGTTTCGATGCGGGTATTGAACGTGGCCTTGAAACATTGCTTGCTATGCCGCAGTTCTTATTACGTGTTGACGCCCGTCCGGTAGACGCACAACCCGGCGGCGTATACGAGATTAGTGATTTGGAACTTGCGTCACGGTTGTCGTTTTTCCTTTGGAGGAGCTTGCCAGATGAGGAGTTGATCGATCTGGGGACGCGTGAGGAATTAAGTGCGCCAGATGTCCTGTCCGCGCAGGTGGAGCGGATGTTAGCTGACCCGAAGGCTTCGCGGTTTATGGATGACTTCGTTGGTCAGTGGTTGCAGATGCGCGATATCGAATCGCACAACCCAGACGTGCGTTTATTTGCTGCGTTTAATGACACGTTGCGGGAGTCCATGGTTCGCGAAACTGAGTTGTTCTTTCAGAGCCAAGTCCGCGGAGATCGACCTATCGGGGATCTTTTGTTGGCCGACTATACTTTTTTAAATGAGGGCCTTGCGCGGCATTACGGCGTTGATGACGTGTATGGCAGTCATTTTAGGCGCGTGGAATGGGATGACGAACGCCGTCATGGGCTACTCGGTCACGCAAGCCTCTTAACGGTTACTTCATACGCGAATCGGACATCCGTCGTGCTCCGAGGGAAGTGGGTACTGGAAGCGCTTCTGGGTAGCCCACCTCCCCCCGCACCGGCTAACGTGCCTCCGCTCGAAGAGAATGATGCCGCAGCACCGACATCGCTTCGTGAGCGGATGGAAGTGCATCGGAACAATCCGGTGTGCGCGGCATGCCATCGTCGCATGGACCCGCTTGGCTTCGCATTAGAGCATTTCGATGCGATCGGTCGTTGGCGAGAGACAGATGGTGGTGCAGCTATTGATTCAAAGATTGAATTATCAGGCGAGACGATCGATGAACCCCAAGCATTTCGAGAGGCGTTGCTGCAGGAAGGTGATGGGGAGTTCGTGAAGACTGTTACGGAAAAAATGCTTCAGTACGCGTTAGGCCGGATCGTGATGCATTATGACGCACCGTTAATTCGACAAATCTCGCGCGAACTCAAGACGGAGGATTACCGGTGGTCAGTGCTCATTGATCGGATTGTGTCCAGTGATCCGTTTCAGCGACAGCGGATACCAAGCTCCGGTGATGAGGTTGTGACTGCGGACGTGTCAGAGTAACTACGGTGTTGTTCGGTTGAGTTAAGGAGAAAGCTATGTTTATCAGCAAAATGCATTTGCCGCGTCGGTCGGTTTTACGTGGGCTCGGTGCAGCGATCGCATTGCCCTTACTTGACAGCATGGTTCCGGCGTTAACAGCGATGAGTAAGACGGCGGCTGTTCCGATTAAACGATTTGGGATTTTTTATGCGACGAACGGCATGTCGATGCCGTACTGGGCACCATCGAAGGAAGGCGCCCTCAACGAATTGCCGGCCACGGTACAGTCGGCTGCAAGTTTTAAGGACAAGCTCCTCATGACCGGGGGATTGAAACAAGAATCCTCGTTACTTGTGAAGGGAGGAGGCGCGCACGCACGGTCGGCAGGGACGTTTTTGACGTGTGTTCCTTTCAAACACACCAATGGCGCTGATGTGTATGCGGAAACATCGATGGATCAGATAGCAGCACGGGAATTGTCGAAGGACACGCAAATTGCGTCGATGGAATTGGGAATTGAGCCAAATTCGATGTTGGGTTCTTGTGGCGGTTCAACGTGTGCCTATACGAATG
>DTWD01000293.1 GCA_012963185.1 Acidobacteriota bacterium | reverse complement strand
GGAAAAACACGATTGGCGAGTGCCGGTTGTCTAATTAGCGTTTCAAGTACATTACGTGAGTTTCCGCCTGACGTATATTTAGCTGCAACGGTTTGTTGATCAGCCGTCCACGATGATTCGGGCAATGGTTCGATGCGTGCCTCGTTCAGGCGGACTGCTGGCACGATCGTGCCAGGCCATTCGGTAATTGCTCGGGCCGGTTCGATCCGTAGGAGAACAGAGTTGTCCTCTTCAGTTAACACGTAGAGGTAGCCATCAGGACCTTGTTGAACGTCTCGGATGCGCTGTTTTAATTCGGTAAGTAATGATTCACGCCGTATTTCCTGGCCTCGGCGGTTGAACACGATTCGTTCAAGGTGTCCGGTGTGTTGCATTCGACCAAGCATCATTGATCCGACGAACAAATTCCCCTTCCAGGCTGGGAATTGCTCGCCCGTATAAAACGTCAATCCTGAGGGCGCGATGGATGGCCACCAGACGACTTCAGGGCTTTCAAATTCAGCAAGCCATGGGGTTTCTGAGGAAGGGAGGCCTGAGTATTGTCGACTATAGGATGCGATGGGCCAGCCGTAGTTCATTCCAGGCTTGATAATGTTGGCTTCGTCTCCACCTTGGGGTCCATTTTCCGTTGCCCATAAGTCACCTGTCTCGGGATGAAACGCGAGCCCGAGTTGGTTGCGGTGTCCCATTGAATAAATTTCTGGAAGGTAGTCGGCGTTGTTCACAAAGGGGTTGTCGACGGGTGCGGTTCCGTCGTCATTTAAGCGTAGGAGTTTTCCGAAGTGGGTCGTTGAGTCCTGCGCGTAAGCACCCGTTTCAGCGAATTGGAACGCGCCGCCGACGCTCATGAATAATTTGCCGTCGGCCGCCCAATGTAATCGAGATGCCGAAATGCCGCCGCCCCATCCGTCAGCTACAAAGATGTCCCGTACTTCGGTCAGTGCCCCTGCCCCGGCGTCAAGTCGGCCACGGGCCAGCGCGACTGTAGCACCGCGTTGCCCATCACGCTCTTCTGGTTTTGAATAGGTCAAGTAAACGAGCGTGTCGTCTTCAGGGTGAACGGCAACATCCATCAAGCCGGAAAGGCGAACTCCGGTGTAGACCTCTGGAACTCCTGGGATATCACGGTCAAGTAGCTGACCATTTCGAATTACACGGAGGGTGCCACGGTCGCGCTCTGTCACAAGGATGTCGCCGTTGCGGCGAAATGCAATACCCCACGGATGTTCTAGCCCGCTCACAATCGGGACCACACGAATGCGGGGGTGTTCGGCGGTGTACAGCACAACCGGGCGGTCAGGTGGTGGGAGTGCCGGAACACCACGGAGTGACGAAGCGCCGCGCCGGTTCTGGCTCAGGAGAGTTGCACCTGAGAGTGTAATCACGATCACCAACAGCCACAGGGCGAGTTTGACCGAACGGAAAGTGATACGTGCGCGATACATAAAAATCCTCCGAATCCACTAGGGACATCTAGTCGACAACTCTATCTGAATTGGCGCAATTGCGTTTAGGATTGGCCACGGCTAGCCTTTTCGTTGTATGGTGCTGGGTTAAGTTTTTGTTTTTGTTTTTTAGTTTATTTTTTTGACTGGAGTACGTAACATGGCAGTAACCGGGACAGTAAAGTGGTTCAACGATAGTAAGGGTTTTGGCTTCTTAACGCGGGACGACGGACAGAAGGATGTGTTCGTTCACTTCTCGGCCATCCAGGGTGAGGGGTTTAAGAGCTTGGTTGAAGGACAAAAGGTCGAGTTTGAAGTTGTGGAGTCCCCGAAGGGGCCGGCGGCAGAAGCCGTGGTTCCGGTCTAGATCGAACAACCTATATCGGTTCTCGCTGGTAGCGAGGGCACTGAATCAACGCCGGTCTCGATAGTTCGAGGCCGGCGTTTTCTTTTTTAGGCCGTGTCAGTCAGTTTCGACGCGAACAGTTATATCTGCATTTCGTTCAGCGTCGATGGTTATCTGTAAAACCATCGGCCGACAACACACCTGACAGTCCTCAACATATTCTTGACGATTCACCGACCAATCAATCGCCACGTCAAGGGGTTCTCCGCAAGAAGGGCAGTGGATAGCGTGAACGTCCAGCGTCTGACTCCCTAGGCGTCGAGTTCGCCCATCGGTGTGGCGCTATTCCCGAACGAGTCTACGGGGACTCCAACTCGTTGTAGTAATGAAAGGTGTAAGTTCGATAGGTCGGTTGGTTCAGAAAAATCAAGCACCCGCCCGGATTTAATCGTATTACCACCACGGCCTGCGATGAGTGTTGGTAAGTCATGCGGATCATGTTCATTACCGTCACCGAGCGTCGCGCCGTACAGGAGCGTCGAATTATCCAACAGTGTTCGCCCGTCTGGTTCGCGAATTTCGCGGAGCCGTCCGAGCAGGTAGGCGACTTGCTGATGATGCCACCGGATCACTTCGGCGTACATGCGGTGTTTTTCTTCAGGCGAGCTCCACGAGGTTAGGCCGTCGTCATCCTCCGTTTTCCCAGACGCATTTTTATAATGAGATAGTGCATGCCAGGTTCCACGTACGCCAGGGATGAAATTGAAATACCGGTTTGATTGCCCGTGGTCAAGCATGAAGCTAACGACGCGTGTAGCATCAGACTGAAATGCCGCGACGATGAGGTCCATCATCAAGCGAACGTATTCCTGATGATCAGATGGGATGCCCGGCTCGGGTGCCGTTAATGTATCAGTCAGGGCAGAGTCGTCTTTTATTTCTTGAGAACGTTTCTCGGAAAATTCAATTCGTCTCTCCAGGGCACGGATTGACTCAAAATATTCATCAAGTCGGTATTGGTCCACTTGACTAGTTACACCACGCAAGGCTTTTACTTCGTCAAGTACCGTATCCATTACAGACCGGCTACTGGCTCCTCCGGAAGGAGGACGAAACATTCGGTCGAATATTGCACGTGGTTCGACTTCACGTGGTAGCGGTCGCTCAGGTGCTGCCCATGAAATGGAATTCCGTGACAGCGAGTTTGAAAAGAACCCTTCGCCTTTGAGTGAAAGCTCAAGGGACGGCAACAGGGTCTCGTCACCGATATGACGCGCGGCAATTTGATCGGCTGAGACGCCACCTGCACTGATCGCCTGTCTGTCGTAATCAAAGCCGGTCAACCACGTCGGTGTTCCACCGACGTGGCCGTTTCCGAGCGGTGTCCAGATATTTTTGGGTATGACCAGTTCGTTCTGAAATGGTGTGAGTGGACTCATCCAGTCGTTTAATTTCAGGATTTGACCGTTGGGGCCTGTTTTTTCGGGATGCCATGACCCGCGTGGGATCCCGTTCGGGAAATATAAGTAGGCCAATCGCCGGACTCCGTTCGGCGTCTGCGCTGCAAGTGCTGGAGACATAACATCCAGTAGAGGCAGAGCAACAGCTGCCCCAAGGCCTCGGAGGATAGTACGTCGGGAAAGTGGTCGTGCAGGCATCGCTGTTTTTTCCTTAAGACTAGTTTGCGTTAACCACTGGGGTTTTCTTAGAGCGGAACGGGTAGCTGTTGACAATTGCCTTGATCAGCGTTTGGAAGCGATAGTTGTCGGCTTCCAGCTGAGCAAGGATCTTGCGGACTGCCGGCTCGTCGTAGTACTCGAGCTGTCGGCCGAGCGCATAAGATAGCATCTTCGTTGCCGTCTGCCGCACTAGGTCATCATGTCGCTCGCTGAGCAGCGTGCGCTTCAGTCCCACTGGACCGTCGAAGGTGGTGCCGCTTGGCAGTGACCCGGCCGCCACGATCGGTGTGTGGGTGTTCTTGTAAAAGCGTCGCTCATTGAAGACGTTCGTGTCCTCGACGACACTGATCTCGTCGGCCTCTTCTTCGGTCTCGACCCGTTCGCGGAAGTGATAGCTGTCACGCCAGCGGCCGAAGTAGTCAAAGTTTTCCAAGCTAAAGCCGATGGGGTCGATGCGTGAGTGGCAGGAGCGGCAGGTCGGGTTGCTGGAATGCAGCTCCACCTTTTCCCGGAAGCTGAGCTTTCGAAGATCTGCGACTTCTTCGGACAGTACCCCGGCACCCGGCGGTGGCGGAGGTGGTGGTGTGCCAAGAATAGTGTCGAGGACATAGTGTCCACGTTTTACTGGGCTCGTATCTTTGTAATTGGATGTTAATGCAAGGATGCTGCTGTGGCCGAGGATGCCGCCTCGATGCGGGTCTTGTAGTTTGATACGCTGCATCTCTTCGCCTGTGATGCCATCAATACCGTACAACGTTGTTGCGAGTTCTTCATTGACAAAGGTGTAGTCGGCATCAATGAGGCGTCGAATGGGTTGGTCGTCACGGACCAGTGACATAAAGAACAGGCTGGACTCGTTGCGCATCGCCGTCATTAGTGTGTCTGTGCACCATGGGTTGTCGATCGGATCGAGCCAGATACGGGTACCCACGTGCTGAAAACCAAGCCATTGTCCGGCAAAGATGGTGCCGAGCGTGTCGGCTCGAGGGTCAGCGAGCATTCGGTCGATCTGTTCGTTAAGAACACTGGGGTCACTGAGAGTCCCATTGGCTGCGTCCTGACGCAATTCAGCATCAGGCATCGAGGCCCACAGGAAATACGATAGACGGCTTGCGAGTTCCCAGTTTTCTATTGGGTATGGTTCGTTCGTGTCGTGGGATTCTTCGATGCGTAGAAGAAACTTTGGTGACACGAGCACTGCCTGCAGAACGCCCTTAATTGATTCGGTGAATGATCGGCCAGACTCTCTCGCCGCTTGAAATTGTAGGAGGCCGCGATTGACGTCTGTGTCTGTCGGCAGACGACGATAGGCACGTTCCATAAATCGACGCAGTATCTGCTCAGCCGCTTGAGCGTCGGTCAGACCGGGACCAGGGGCGGCGATGAAAACCATTGCATGGGCTTGTCGCTGAGTTGCTGTTGTCGGGTCACGGGGTAGCATGAGTTCAACGACCCGTTCAGCCGCGACGATATAGCGTTCCATGAGTGATGACTCGAGGAAGAGTGTATTTGCCGAATTATCAAAACCACTGCTTCCAGTGAGTTCGGTTGGAAACCGGTCCGTGACTGAGAAATCGGCACCGAGAAGGTCACGCAATGTATTGTCAAGTTCGCGGTGGGTCAGGCGACGTATCCGTTCATAACCGGGATCGTCGATCGTCGAATAATCAAAATTATCGATAGCGTCCGTGAGCGATTTAACGAGTGAGCCGCGTTCTACGTCTGATGGTTGCAATGCCGTTGCCGGCGGCATCTTTCCGACTTCAACGGCGTTCATAACCCTTTGCCATGTTTCACGATTGCGAACAAGAGGGTGTTGGCTTACGAGCGTGTGGAGGTTAATCCCTGCCGTTTGGGTCTCCGCACCGTGGCAGGCAAAGCAATATTTCTCAACCAGTGAGTTCACCGAATTAGATTCAATGGATTCAACCTGTTGATTTGAAAGGGTTTGAGTGAAAGTTGAATTCGCAGATAAAAGAACTATTGTTGCCATCGAGAGCGAGGTCACGAACTGCTGTTGTGTCGTCATCGTGCGAATACGTGAAAGTAGTTTGTACCAAGGTAGCACAACATATTTCAGGGGTGTAACATACGCGTGGGACATCCGGTGTCCGGAGGCTGATTGTGGCCACCATATATAGAATAATTGCCTGTCGAGGGCTCGCGTGTTTTGTCGTATTAGCCTGTGTCACAGGTACGACAGGTTTGGCTGCGACCATGCAGTCAGCAGCGTCTGGCAGCACGACGGCCGATGCAGCCTTAATTCAGCGGCACTGCGTCACGTGCCATAACGACCGATTACAGACTGGCAATCTGTCTCTTGAACAGGTGGACATCGGCGATGTGGCCGCCAATCCGGACGTCTGGGAAAAAGTTATTCGGAAACTTCGGGCTGGTGCGATGCCGCCACAGCCTCGTCCAAGACCAGACGAGGCGGCAACTGTACGGCTTGTCTCCTATCTTGAAACCTCGCTTGATGCTGCCCTCGAGGTGTCACCAAATCCCGGTCGGACGGATACGTTTCGGCGTTTGAACCGTACCGAATATCAGAACGCTATTCGTGACCTCCTTGACCTTGACATCGATGTGACTGCGTTACTGCCTCGTGACGATGCGGCGTTCGGGTTTGACAACGTCGGCACCGGTGGACTGTCGCCGACACTAATGGAACGGTACCTTGCTGCTGCGCAGAAAGTAAGCCGGTTGGCGGTTGGTAGTCAGGCTCCCTCGCCAGGCAGCCGTGTCGCAATTGTGCCCGTTGATCTAACTCAGGAAAGTCATCTAGAAGGCCTCCCGTTTGGGACTCGTGGTGGAACTGCCGTCAACCATACCTTTCCGTTCGATGGTGAATATGAGATCCAGGTTCGTCTTCAACGGAACCGCAATGAAAATGTTGAAGGTCTTACCGAGCCGCATGTGGTCGAGATCATGTTGGACGGTGAGCGTCTAGAACTGTTCACCATGATGCCAAGTGAAAACATGGTGATGCTGGCAGACGCAGTTTATTACGCGGACGAGGGCATTGATAATCATCTCAACGTGCGTGTGCCAGTAACCGCTGGGCCGCATGTTGTTACGGCAACCTTTATCAAGAAAAATTCTGCGCTTCTTGAGACCACACGGGCACCCTACGACGCACATTTCAATATGGATCGTTCGCCGAGGCAGCAACCTGCGGTTCGGTCGGTCTCGATTGTGGGGCCTTTCGACCCGGCAGGGACGTCAGAAACACTAAGTCGCAACCGGATCTTTTCGTGTCACGCGCCGGCAACGGCATCGGATGATGAGGCGGACGATTGCGCGACTGCAATCATTGCTTCTTTGGCACGGCGGGCCTATCGGCGCCCGGTGACTGTCGGCGACCTTGATCAACTCGTGTCATTTTTCCGGAGTGGGTATAACGACGGCGGGTTTGAGGTCGGCGTTGAGACGGCTCTACGCGCGTTGTTAGCAAGTCCTGAGTTTCTTTTTCGTATCGAACGGGATCCTGACAACGTTGATTCAGGCACGGCGTACCGTGTGAATGATGTGGAACTAGCTTCGCGCCTCTCTTTCTTCTTATGGAGCAGTATTCCTGACGAGGAATTGTTGCGTGCCGCAGAGTCTGGACAACTGAGCGACGAAACGGTGTTGGAGCAGCAGGTTTGGCGAATGCTTGCTGACCCGCGTGCAGAGGCCTTGACGACGAGCTTCGCTTCGCAATGGCTGCACCTTCGTAACTTGGCCGCGGTGCAACCGGATGCCAGACTTTTCCCTGATTTTGACGACAACCTCCGCCAGGGGTTTAGACGCGAGACGGAATTGTTGTTTCAGAGTCTCCTCGATGAAAACCGAAGTGTCTTGGATTTACTGACAGCGGATTACACATTTCTAAATGAGCGGGTAGCGAAGCACTACGGTGTCCCAAATGTCTACGGTGATAAATTTCGGCGGGTTGATCTTTCAGAGGGAAGCCCGAGAGCCGGACTGTTGGGGCATGGGAGTGTCCTGACTGTGACGTCGTACGCCACTCGGACATCCCCGGTTTTGCGTGGGAAATGGATTCTGGAGAACTTGCTAGGGACGCCGCCTCCGCCACCGCCACCGAATGTTCCTCAGCTTGACGAAACGCGTTCAAATACGCATATCGTGTCAATGCGTGACCAAATGGAAGCGCATCGTGCGAATCCCGTCTGTGCATCCTGTCATCGGAATATGGACCCAGCCGGTTTGTCGATGGAAAACTTTGACGCGATTGGCCGGTGGCGAGACACTGAAGGTGGGGTCGCTATTGATGCGGCTGGTAGTTTGCCGGGTAGTGAAAATTTTGACGGGGTAGCTGGTTTGCGTCTGGCGTTACTGAGCCGACCAGACGTCTTTGTTACCACGGCGACAGAGAAGCTTTTGATTTATGCACTTGGTCGAGGCCTTGAAGCTAGTGATGCCTCGGCTGTTCGTAGCATTACCCGGTCGGCAGCTGATGACGATTACAAGCTGTCGTCACTGATTCTTGGTGTTATAAAAAGTACTCCCTTTCAGATGAGGAGATCTCAGACATGATCATCACGAAAATGGCATTGCCCCGTCGAACATTTCTCCGTGGTCTTGGCGCTACCGTGGCGTTACCACTGCTTGACGCAATGGTTCCGGCCGCATCCGCAATGACGACAGTTGTCGCGCAGTCGCCCCGCCGTTTCGGGGTGGTGTACATACCGATGGGGATGAATCCGGTGCCATGGACACCTACACAAGAAGGTCGGCTTACAGACTTGTCTGAATCGCTCTCTCCGCTGAAGCCGCACTTGGATAACGTGACAGTCGTGACCAACCTTGAGATCGACGCGGCTCACACGACAGGCAATCATGCGTCGGCCAATGCATCGTTTCTCACCTGTGTGAAACCGAAACGAACTGAAGGAAGTGATTATGTAAACGGGACCTCAGTTGACCAAGTGGCCGCGCAGCAGATCGGTGGTGATACACCACTGCCGTCTTTGGAATTGGGCACCGATCTAATCGCGCAGGTTGGAAACTGTGACAACGGGTATGCGTGCGCATACATGAATAGTCTTTCGTGGTCATCACCAACGTCACCCAATCCCACGGAGTCGGACCCACGTATCGTGTTTGAACGTTTGTTTGGAGATGGTGGAACACCTGAGCAGCGACGCGCGGAACTAAAAAAGGATAAGAGTATTCTCGACTGGGTCCTCGCCGATATGTCGAGTCTCCAAAAACAACTGGGCAGTGGCGATCGGAGCAAAGTTGACGAATATCTTGAGACTGTTCGGGAGGTTGAACGGCGTATCCAGCGCGCAGAGGCGTCGACTGCTGATTCTCCGCTGGCGGATCTGACCCGTCCGACAAGTGTTCCCGATGTATGGGAAGAGCATGTCAAGCTGATGTATGACCTACAGGTGCTTGCATTTCAAGCTGATTTGACTCGTGTGGTCACGTTCCAAATGGCGCGTGAAGCGAGTACGAGAACATACCCACAGATTGGTGTTCCGGATCCACATCACCCGGTATCGCATCATGTTGATGACCCTGCCAAATTGGCGATGTTAGCCAAAATTAATCAGTACCATGTGTCCTTGTTTGCCTATCTGATCGACAAGCTGGATAAAACAGAGGATGGAGACGGGACATTGCTAGACCACACCACCTACCTGCTTGGGAGTGGCCTGGGCAACCCGAATGTGCATAACCACCAGAACCTTCCGATTGTGGTTGCGAGTGGCGCCGGGTCTCGTATTCCAGGTGGGCGGCATGTGAAATACGACGAACTAACGCCGTTGGCGAATTTGCACCTTACGTTGCTGGATGACGTTGGCGCACATCTCGATGCGTTTGCCGACAGCACGGATCGTGCGGGAAAAGTCATCGAGCCATTGACGTTGTAGTCGGCGTGTGCATTCATGCCGGTGGAATGGGAAAAGCCTGAAAGGTAAGGGGGTAGGCGATGCGTAGCCATGCTGTATATCGGGTGGTCGCGATCTTCTGTTCGGTCGCTATCCATGTCATGACGTCGGGATTAGTCGCTAGTGCTGCAGAGGCTGATGCTGATTTGATTAATGCGATTCAGAATGGTGACCGTTCTGAGGTAGAGGCGGCGATCGCGCGTGGCACGGATGTGACCGCGGCGAGTAATGATGGGACGACGCCGTTGCATTGGGCCGCGCATGCTGGCAATACGGCCATTGTCGAACTGTTGCTCGATGCGGGTGCTGACCCGAAGTCTGCGAACCGGTATGGCGTACAGCCGCTTGCGTTGTCGAGCGAGAATGGAAACGGTGAGGTTGTGTCTCGCTTGCTGGAGGCTGGCGCCGATGCGAACGCGATGACGGCTGAAGGTGAAACAGCATTAATGACAGCAGCTCGGACCGGGTCTCTTGATGCGGTGCGTGCTCTGCTTGAGCATGGTGCTGCTGTGAATGCCGCGGAGACATGGCGAGGGCAGACGGCTTTGATGTGGGCGGCTGGAGAAGGACACGCCCATATAGTTCCAACCATGCTCTCACATGGTGCAGATATCACGGCACGATCGAGTGCTGGTTGGAGTGCCATGTTATTTGCCGCACGTGAGGGTGAGATCGATGTCGTGCAAACATTGCTTGAGGCTGGCGGAGATGTTGAAGATGCACTGCCTGTTGTTGAAGAGACCCGCCGAGGTGGGAGCAGTGCAGAACGTTCAGCAACCGGGTTGAATGCATTTTTATTGGCTGCTGCCAATGCGCATTACGAGCTCGCAGCACTACTAGTTGATCGTGGTGCGGATGTTAATGTCGCGTCGCGAGGTTGGACGGCACTTCACCAGGTGTCCTGGGTTCGTAAGGCCGGTGTGGCAGGAAGTAACAACCCGGCGCCTAAAGGGTCTGGCAGTATGACCAGTCTTGAGTTCGTTCGTAAGATTGTTGCGGCTGGAGCAGATGTGAATGCTCGTGTGACGGTTCGACCGCCAGCGGGTATTACGCGACTGAATTTTATTGATGGAACCCCGTTTTTATTAGCAGCGCGTACCGGAGATGCCGCTCTTATGCGGCTGTTGGCCGAGCTCGGCGCGGACCCGTTGGCGCCTAATGAAGACAACACGACACCGATCATGGTTGCTGCTGGTGTCGGGACGTCAGCACCCGGGGAAGATCCTGGTACACAGCCGGAAGTTCTCGCGGCGGTTCAGCTTGCACTGGAACTTGGTGGGAATCTGAATGGTGTTGATGATAATGGGGAAACCGTGATCCATGGTGCGGCGTATAAGCACCTGCCCGAGGTAGTAGCCTATCTGGTAAAAGTTGGTGCAGACGTTCAGGTTTGGAATCAACCGAATGCCAAAGGTTGGACGCCGTTACAGATTGTCGAAGGTGTTCATATCGGTATGAACATCCAGAGTCATCCAGCCACTGTGGACGCGGTTCGTGAGGCGATGAAACAGTCTGGCGTTGGTGTTTCCGACGAAAGCTAACCCATCTATCCCGGTTTGCTCGTGTGACGGAACCTTATACGAGTGGAAACTTAAAAAGTCAGGCCTGTGTTTTCGTTGTCTACGGGTTGCAAGCGGGCGCCAAACTCGCGACCGTTGTGACATTGATGGCATCGATTTCACCCGGCCCATCCCGCTGAATCAGAAATCCTTTCGCTTCGACACGGTGCCCTTCGTAGGCTGCAGGGTCTGGGAAGACGTACATTAGCTCGAATTGTTTCGCGCCAAGCAGCATTGCTTGCGTCAACTGAAGGGCTTCCCCTTCTGATGCCGCTGGCTCACGGGTGCGAATAGGCTCGCTTCCGTCTGTCACGACCCAATCACTATCAGTACCTGTGGCAAGACAGCCGACAACTTGCACCATCGCGAAGTTAGGGACAGCATCTGGTCCATCTTCTCCATAAATCAAGATTTCAGGAGCAGTTGTTGCGGTTAGGTCACCAGTCCCTGTCGGGAAGTCATTTTTAGAAAGGACGTACGCGAGGATATCAAGATAACGGTCCTCTGCCAGACTACCGGCAGCTCCTGGTGGCATTGTTTTTGCGCGAGTCAGGACACTATCCATTGTCAGCCCACCCCAGTCCCGAATAAAACTTTCACCAACGAGTGGTCGAGCCCGTCCACCGGTGAGATCAGAACCGTGGCATCGTGCACAGGTCGCGTCGTATACCTTTTGTCCTCTGTCGGCCTGGTCAGATGAATAGACACCATCCCACACTGATGATTCCGTGTCGTTCTCTTGAGCCAGAAGGGTCGCCCCTGTTACCGCTCCGAAAGTAGCGACGAGAATGGCGAACAGTTTGATCGAATTGAAATGTTTAGCGGCCATGATAATCATTGTCACTCACTGGGTCTTGCCAGCTGGTTTGACCACTGACAAATGTGAGTTGAATCATATGCTGGTCTGGTGCCGCACCATGCCAGTGAACAATGTCCGCACCAGTGTAAATAGGACGGCCCGGAATGAGCTCTTGAATCGGTCCACCTTGTTCTTGTGTGCGTCCACGACCTTCTTCGGCCATCAGAATTTGCCAAGTTGAATGGCTATGCCAATTTGATCGCGAGCCAGGCTCGAAGCGGAGTCGCAGCGCTCTAATATCTGAAGCGTCAGGTCGACTCGGGTCACCGCCCACGAAATTACTTTGGGCTCCGGAAGGCTCCTGATGACTGCCTAGGATACAGACACCCCCTACAATTGTTAGTAGCGCAAGTGTCAGGCTTCGTTTTGATTGCGCGCGTCTGGTCATGGTTAGGTCCTCTAGTTTGTGGTCCACAGTGTTAACGTCGAGACATCTTTAATGAACAGTCTCTCGCCGGAGAGGATTGGTTGGGTCCATGTTTCACTATCCGCGACTTCATACCGTTTGACCGGATTGAAACGCGTAAGACTATCTTCTAGCACAAGAAGCTCCGCATCATCTTCCAATGAGACGATTGTATCGCCAGACCGGATAATTGACGCGTGTTCTGCTTGGCGAGGAGCACTGGTCCAGAGAACTTCACCGGTCTCGAGGTCAAGGCCAAAGTACTGCCCGCTGTTGAGGTGTGACATGCCAAACAGAACGTTTTCATGAACCACGCCATTGACCATGTGCAGAGAAACCTCGTCGGTACTCCATACATCTTCCGTGCTCCAACCGCTTGATCCCTGTGTGACTTGGAACGCCGTGACGCCGTTGCCGCGACCGCTTTGAATCACCATGTTGTTATACAGGATAGGGGTTTGTGAGGTGGTCGTAGCTTGTGTGGTGAAGGAGCGACTCCAAAGGAGTGCTCCTGTCTCCAGCGACAAACCGACGAAGTGTTCTTGGGAAAACACAACGACCTGACTGACCCCGTTGAATTCGAAGGCCATTGGAGAACCGTACGCAGGGCCATCACCATCCCAACTCCATCGGACGGCCCCAGTTGCGACGTCAAATGCAGTCAATGCGCCGTCGTCGTGGCCACCGACGTGCACCACAACCAGGTCACCGTCGACTAATGGCGACATTCCCGTATGAAAGAGCGGTATAACGCCGGTTCCTGGAACATTCCATAGTTGGCGGCCTGAGTCTGCGTCGAACGCTGTTACGTTTCCGTTCATGCCATGCACAAACAAGCGTCCATTGGCGTACGTAGGCGTCGACTTCGGTCCCGCACGATGCCGTGCTGTCGCAGGGTTCATATCAAACGGTGCGGCATAGCTCGTACGCCAAATGGTCGATCCGGTATTAGCGTCGAGAGCCGTCATCACTTCATCTTCGTCCTGTCGGCTAAACAGGTAGAGTCGGTCGCCGATGAGTACAGGGGCGGCATATCCGAGGCCGACTTCGACTGACCATTGCTTTTGGAGTTCATCAGGCCAACGTGACGGGACGTTAAAGGCGGAGGCCACCGCGTCACGATCAGGACCGCGCCACTGCGGCCAGTCTTGCGCTTCGAGAACTGCCGTGCTGATGACTGTGAGGGCGATTACAAGTACCTGCAATTGGTCCTTCATGTTTTCCGCTCCGTTTGTGTTTACGAGATCAGCGAGTCCGCCTATTTTACGTGGATCTAGTAGGGGACGACGAGTTTATCTGTCGTTCCGATGAAGATGCCTTCGAAACGGCATGAGATTTAGGCGTGTTGGAGAACGGTATTATCAACGGATGAGAAGACTGATGCTCAGGGTTACCGTGGTTTTTGTTGTGTCCGTGTGGGTGGTGCCGGTAGTCACCCAGGCTCCCGCTACCGTCTTTCTTGAAGAGATGACCTGGATGGAGGTCAGAGACGCGATTGCTGCTGGTACACGGACCGTGATTATTCCAACTGGTGGGACCGAACAGAATGGCCCACATATGGTTCTAGGTAAGCACAACTATTTGGTTCGTTACAAAGCCGGCGAGATCGCGAAACAGTTAGGCGGGACGCTGGTTGCCCCCGTCATGGCGTACGTGCCGGAAGGCAATATTGATCCCCCAAGTGGCCACATGCGTTTTGCTGGCACGATCAACACACCGCAAGACGTGTTTGAACAAGTGCTTGAGTACGCGGCGCGTAGTCTCGTACAGCACGGTTTTACTGACGTTGTGCTGACTGGTGATAGTGGAGGGAATCAATCAGGTCAGCAGGCGGTCGCAGATTTATTGAATGCAGAGTGGCGAGGTTCGCTGCGACGAGTCCATCATGTAACGGCGTATTATCCTGGGCCGGGCGATGAGTGGCTCCTTGCCCAGGGTGAGACGCGTGAAGATGTCGGCTCGCATGCAAGTATTCATGACACGGCCAGCTTGTTGTATCTGAATCCTTCCATGCTGCGTCTTGACAGATTGGGACAAGGCGTTGCTGGAGACGGCACTGGGCTAATTGGCAATGCGGCGAGATCAACGCGGGAGTACGGTGGACAGATACTTTCTTTGCAGATCGCCGCAGCCGTCCAGCAGATCCAAGAGCTCAAACGAGCTGGACAGCGGTAGGGTGATGTAGTGTGTCGCTCCCTGGTTGGTTGACCTGTCGAGCATTAATGATGGTCATCTGCTCCGGCGCCAGCTCCACCCAGCGCATACGCAACTATGCCGTCTTGTAGTTGAACGATGATGTATTGCTTATCCTCGTGCATCCAGCTCGACATACCGTACCTGGTCACGCCAGAGATTTCGACAGCTCCAAGCCGCTCACCGGTTTGCTTGTCGATCGCAAAAATCTGTGGGGTGCTGTCAGCTGTTCGGCCGCCGGCGACAAGCATGGTCGGGGTGACGACCATTGCTGTTCCACCTGCCCGCCCACGGTTTATTGCCACATTATCGACTCCTTGAAGGAGCGGGTGATTGCGGATCATGTCTTGCTCTTCTTGTGAGGCGTCGCCATTGGGAATAACCCAGAGGTGCTCGCCGGTATTCATATCGATTGCCGTAATTCTCCCGATCGGACCTTTCCAAATCGGTAGACCGTCTATGGCCTGGTCGGGGCCTCCACGCACACTCGTTGCTACTGCTGACCAGGCACTATGCGTGACACCAGACTGTTCTCGCTCGTCCAGAGGCGATTCGTTTCCAGGTAAGAGCTGCAACCGAAAGCAGCCACTACCAGACGTGACGAACATGACTCCCGACACAGGGTCAGCAACGGCCGGACCGGTAATGTTCGTGCCGCCACCTCCACCAGGACAGTTCCAAGCAGGTCCTGCCGGGTCGGCTACTGTTGTCGGTGGGTTAAACAATGGGTTAAGGAGATTGTTGTCTATTGCCACTTGTCTGGCTGCCTCAAAAATTTCCGGAGTGTAGTCAATGAGGTGGTCCTCTGTGCGGCCTTGAAGATCAAATGGTTCCGGCCATGTGGGGAATGGCTGTGTTGGAGAGAGTTGTTCCCCAGGCACATTTGAGCCTCGAACGGGCCGTTCCTCGATAGGCCAGATTGGTTCACCAGTTTCCCGGTTCAACGCGTAGACCCACGATTGTTTTGTGGCTTGAAAGATGCCTTTAATTTCGCGCCCATCAACTGTGACGTCCATAAGGATTGGTGCGGTTGGTGTGTCGTAGTTCCAGACGTCATGGTGAACCATCTGGTAGTGCCATCGCCGTTCTCCGGTTTCGGTATCAAGAGCAATGAGACTGGCAGCGAAGAGGTTGTCACCAGGCCGATGCCCGCCGTAGTAGTCG
>DTWD01000292.1 GCA_012963185.1 Acidobacteriota bacterium | reverse complement strand
CAAGAAGCCTCATCGCCGATTTAACCTACAACACAGATTTTGCCCAAGTCGAAGCTGACGAACAACAAGTCAACCTGACCAGATTTAGTCTTTTTTTTCCTGAAAAACGAGAATTTTTTCTCGAAGGCCAAGGGATATTCAATTTTGGGCCCGGCTACGGGTACGACCCAATTGCGTCTTATTTCAAGGGGGCGCTGTCTCAATATGGTGGCGAAGCTCCGCAGCTATTCTTTAGCCGTCGTATCGGGTTAAACGCCGGGCGTACGGTACCGATTCAGGGGGGAGGTCGATTAACAGGAAAAGCGGGCCCCTACAGCATCGGGCTGCTCGATGTCCAGACTGGGGAGGAAGACAGTACGGGCACCCGTTCGACGAACTTCTCCGTCGTTCGGATTAAGCGTGACATATTGCGACGGAGTGCTATCGGTGGCATGTTTACGGGGCGGTCAGTGTCCGCAAAGGGGCAAGGGGCCGGCTATACCTACGGAGTTGACGGGGTTTTCTCTTTCTATGACAACCTGAATTTTAATACTTTCTTTGCTAAGACTGACACGCCAGGATTGAGCGGCGACGACCTAAGTTATCAGGCACAACTCGACTACAGCAATGATCTCTGGAGTCTCAAAGTTGAACGCCTTGCGGTCGGGGCGAATTTTAATCCGGAGGTTGGGTTCGTTCGGCGTGATGACTTTCGGCGGACATTCGTCGAATTTCGCTACACTCCACGGCCACGCTCGCTCAGTTCAGTTCGAAGATTCGTGTTTATGCCGAGCCTCGACTACTTTAACGATGGGGCAGGACTTTTGGAAACACGATTACAACAGCTTTTATTGGGGGTGGAGTTTGAGAATGGCGACCGCTTGTTTGCTGGCGTCACCGACAATTTTGAGTTCCTGAAGAGGCCGTTTTGGATCGCACGGGACGTATCGGTTCCGGTTGGTGGCTACTCGTTCTTGAATGCGAAGGTGGTCTATGCTCTCGGCGAGCGACGTCCGGTCGCTGGTGCGGTGACCGTTGAACGTGGAGGATTTTTCGGAGGCGAGAAGACGACTGTTGGCTATTATCGCCCCCGCATGAGTTTGGGTCCGCAGTTGACGGTTGAGCCATCGGTTTCATTGAACTTCATAACTCTTCCTGATGCTACGTTTACGAGTGAATTGGTTGCGACACGCGCAACTTACGCTCTGACACCTAGGATGTTTGTGTCTACGTTAGTGCAATTCAATTCCAGTAGCGATTCCTTGGGGACTAACGTTCGGTTTCGATGGGAATATCAACCAGGCAGCGAGTTGTTCGTCGTCTATACCGACGAACGGGACACGCTGACCCCGCGCTTTCCAACTCTCGAAAATCGTGCCTTCGTTGTCAAGTTCAACCGACTGTTTCGATCTTGAATGTGGCTTGCGCGGTGTCGAGTTGTTCTTGGAGTTCGCTGTAGCGGTCGAGCGTGTTGTCTCGTTGCCGTGCGGCGAGCCGTCCCGCTTTCTTCGTTTCTGCATCTCTGGCTTTCCGGTCGAGATCGGACAGCGCACCGGCCAGACGAGCGCGATCAGAACGAAGACGAGGAGCGAACGACGCGGTTCGATCACACTGTCAGCCTACTGTGAGTCGGTGGTCCCTTCAATCCAATTCTGCTGCCTTAGATCCGTATTTACGAAATGATCTTCTTGGCTGAATCTGCTCCAATTAGACCAGCGAGAAATACGAAAGCCGTCCACAATCCACCGCCGACGTTAGGACCGTAAGAGTCGAGAAATTCCTCCCACCCAGGACCTATTTCTGGAACGACGAATGCCCCAATAATAAATGCCGCTGCGAGGCCCTGTGCATAGAGAGCGGGGAATGGTTTTGACATAGGTCAGCTCCTAACGAAGGATTGCCGTGGGTGGTGTGGTTAGTAAGTTCAGTAATGGGAGTCAAAAATTAACGGTGTATATACCAGTGCCACTACCGGTCGCTTCATAGCGGTGGCTACTTGGCCTGCTTTTCTTGTCACGTCGTCAGGGTTTATGTAGTGGCCACCAGTTGCTAGACCACTTAGGATGCCTTTCATCGCGTTGACGGCTATTTCTTCTTGTGTCATCTTTGCTCCCTTCAGTTAGCAGGAGCAAAACCATCTCCCGTTGCGGACGCGCATAGCGTATAGACCTGAACGGTGAGATTATCGGATGCATGTCCATTGAATGTCGCGTTGAAACTGGGGTATGTTTCAAAAACTGACCACTGACTCAGGTGTTACGAGAGTGAATTTTATATGACACAGCCCAACAGACCCTATCGCAGACTCGAGCTAGCCAACCTTATACGCAGGCCGATTCCCCTCAGGATTCAAATCTGGCGGGTTCTGGTCATTGCCGCAATACTTGTTGGCCTTGCAGCCGTTAGCCAGGCGCAGCCACCGATCATTCAGCCTGGTGCGCCCGGCGAACCGAGTCGAGAAATTTCGGCCGAGGAGGCATCCAACTTGACTGCCATCGATTACACCGATGGCGACATCCGATTCATGCAGGGGATGATTTCGCATCACGCGCAGGCGCTCGAAATGACAAACCTCCTTGAGGCTCGTACCGACAACGCTGTGCTGCGGCAATTATCCGAACGGATCGATATCTCGCAGCGTGACGAGATCATGATGATGCAGGGGTGGCTTCGAGATCGCGATCAAACAGTACCGGAGGTTGACACGTATCATCAGGCAGGGTTTGTGCGGATGCCGGGAATGTTGACCGACGAAGAAATGGAAGAACTCGAAGTTGTCTCAGGGGTGGCCTTTGATCGGCTGTTCCTCCGTTTAATGATCAAGCATCACCGTGGCGCAATTACGATGGTTGACAACCTACTCGATCAAGCTGGTGCGGCTCAGGATGCTCAGCTGTATGCCTTCACGTCCGACGTCTCGTCTGACCAAGACATGGAAATCAATCGTATGGATAGCATGTTGGCCGAACTGTCGACCGACGCGCGCGTACAACTCGCAGCGGGCGTTGATGATGCCGGCGAAGCGATTTGGAATATGGCTTTGGTTGCCTCCCGGGGCAAGCCGGCCGGCTTCTACGAACAGACTAACGCGGAGTCGGGAGATGCGGATGAGGATGGCTCGGGTGAAGAGGCCCGCCGCGGCCTTTTGAATTTTGCGAACACCGACATGGCGTTCGCCAATGACCTGTTGTTTGAAGGGAATTATCACGGGTTCAATACGTACCGAGTCGAGGTGCCAGCCTCGCCACAACTCGTCAGCTCGGTGGTTTGTCCCGGCGGTCAGGGCGACGTGTCCGTTGTCGGCAATCTACTTATCATGTCGGTCGAACAAACACGGGGTCGGCTCGATTGTGGGCTACAGGGGGTGGCGGATGCGGTGAGTCCGGAGCGGTTCATGGGGCTTCGCATCTTTGATATTAGCGACATGCGGCGTCCGCGGCAGGTGGCCGCGGTGCAGACCTGTCGGGGTTCTCATACGCACACGCTGGTGGGGGACCCCACCGGCGAGGGCATTGTCTACGTGTACGGATCAGGTACTGCTCCGGTACGATCGGCCGACGAACTCGCTGACTGTTCGGACGAGTCACCGGCCGAGAACCCGGACACCTCCCTCTTTCGGATCGATGTTATAGAGATTCCACTGGCGAACCCCGAGGCGGCGCGTGTTGTTAGCCGGCCGTTCGTCTTTCAGGATCCAGAGTCGGGCGACGTCGCTGGTCTCTGGCGGGGTGGAGACCACGGTCCGGGAACTCAAAGCACGAGTCCGACCAACCGGTGTCACGACATTACCGCCTACCCAGAGATCGGACTTGCGGCGGGCGCCTGTTCCGGGAACGGCATCCTGTTTGACATTTCTGATCCGCTCAATCCGGCACGACTCGACGAAGTGGTCGATCCGGGATTTGCGTATTGGCATTCAGCCACGTTCAACAACGACGGTACGAAGGTAATTTTTACGGACGAATGGGGCGGTGGCGGTCGAGCTCGGTGTCGAGCGTCTGATCCGAGACAGTGGGGCGCGAATGCCATTTACGATGTTGTTGACGGCCGACTCGAATACCGGAGTCATTACAAATTGCCTGCACCGCAAAGCGAAACCGAAAATTGCGTCGCGCACAATGGTTCGTTGGTGCCGGTGCCAGGCCGCGACATCATGGTGCAGGCGTGGTACCAGGGAGGAATTTCGGTCTTCGATTTTACCGACTCGGCCAATCCGTTTGAGATCGCGTACTTTGATCGCGGGCCGTTCGATGCCGAGGAAATTGCAATGGCGGGGTATTGGTCAGCGTATTGGTATCGTGGTTTTATCTACGGGACTGAAATTGCCCGCGGTCTCGACATTTTGGAATTACTTCCCAGTGAGTTTCTGACCGAGAACGAAATTGGTGCCGCGTCGGTGGTTGCACCCGCGACGTTCAACGCGCAAGACCAGCGGCGGACGGAATGGCCGGCCCGGCCAGTGATCGCACGGGCCTATCTCGACCAGCTTGGCCCGAGTAACGCGCTGGATGCACAACAACTGGCGGACCTCTCCGCACTATTGGCTCGTGCCGACGGGGCTTTCGCGGGTACAGCTGAGGGAGGATTGGCTGGAGACCTGACCAGTGCCGGGGAGGAGGTGCGCCGCGAAGCGGACGCGGTGGAGGGACGGGGCGGGGACCGTCTGGAAGCGCTGGGGGAGATTTTAACGAGGCTAGCCGACGCGGTACGCTAGATCGTTTAAGGGAAAGT
>DTWD01000291.1 GCA_012963185.1 Acidobacteriota bacterium | reverse complement strand
CTCGTCGCGGCGATGGTCGCACGGATCGGCCTGCTATTTTCGCTGGCATGGATTATTCGATTGACAGAGCCATTGTTTTCAATTCTTGGTCACGGTGTGTCCGGTCGAGACCTGACGTTGCTTTTGGGTGGTTTATTTTTGATTGCAAAAGCAACATACGAAATTCACGACAAACTTGAAGGAGAAGAGGGACATGCGTCTTCCAAGGTTACAGCGTCATTCTCGAGCGTGATCGCTCAAATCATCGTACTTGATGTCGTGTTTTCCCTCGATTCAGTAATAACAGCGGTTGGCATGGTTAATGACGTCGGCGTGATGGTAGCTGCTGTAGTGATTGCGGTGGTCGTGATGATGTTTTCAGTGGAAGTCGTGAGTCGTTTTGTTAATGAACGGCCAACGTTGAAGATATTAGCACTCAGTTTTCTGTTGCTTGTTGGTGTCGCATTGATGGCAGAGGGAATGCATCAGGAAATCCCGAAGGGATATCTCTACTTTGCGATGGCATTTTCTGTGTTTGTGGAATATCTCAATCAGCGTACCAGCAGTAATCATCGTCCGGTTGTACTGAGAACGGCGTATACAGCGAAAGATTTAGATGGCGTTAATTAGATTGGGAGCGACGAATGGCCGCCGCGCGACCAGCCATAAGAGCCCCTTCATTAACACGCCCAGTTTGTGATAATAAGAGTGAATAGTTTTCGAGAATTCCGGCGATGCGCGGGTGGTTCGGAGCCCAGCGGGATTCCGCGACGGCCAACGCTCGCTCGTAGAGCGACTCCGCTTCGTTATAGCGTTCAAGCGTTCGATAGTATCCAGCTAAAATATTCAGTGTAATGGCGACTCTAAAGTCGTTGGGGCCGTGTCGCTCGGCGTCTTTTACGGCAGCCGTTAAGAAATGTTCTGCTCTAGCTACGTCGCCATTCGCAAAAGCCTCCAAACCGGCGGCACTATAGGTTCGCCAGAGTGGCAATCTTTCACAGGCAGTTAAAAGTGTGGCGGCGGCACAGATAATTGCGAATAGCATCTTTTGCGCCGCGCTTTTCTGCCAGCAGTTGCGCATTTGTTTTCTGTTACTCTGCCACGCATGTAAAGCTGTTGGCGTCATCTGGGTCACTGATGCCGTTCCATTTAGCGACTTCGGGATATGGGCATAGTGGTCTTGTCCGGATGGTTATTCCATTTTCGATCCGCGAGCCAAGGATTTTTCGCGGTGGGTTGTCAGCTTCCACCCATTCCTCGAGTGCTGAGAGTGGGTCGAGATGGTTGTAGCCTGGCCCCCCCCGGCAATGGCCAAGGCCAGGCACCATGAAGAGTCTGAAAAATTCTTGCGTTTCTGAAAGCGTCTGACTGCGGTTGTTGTTAGCACCGGAGTATGCGAGAACATCTTCGTAATAGTTAATTGACCCGAGCGGAGAAATATCAGGGTCACTCCAACCGTGGTACACGATCAATTTTGATCCTCCGTCTCGGAAACGATCGAGGTTTGGGTCTGCACTGTCCAGTTGAGCGCCCACCTTTTCAAGAGCAAAGTCCAGATGGTCGTCGAAATCAAAAGTCCGAAAATTCCAGTCTGGGTCTTCAAAGACCATGTATTTAAAAAAACCTTCAGCGGCTTTCCAGTGGAGACTGGCGAATGGTTCGGGGCCAGTTACCCAAGTTCCCCAACCGCCTCCCGGGCCGTTTTCACCGCCCGGAACAAGTCCGGGAAAGATGGTCTCACCCGAGGAAGTTGTAGCACCAGCCCAGATGCTCTTAACCGTCTGAACCTGAGCAACCGTTAAGCAGGTGTCGGTGTCCTGGTTAGAAGGACAGGTCAGCGTTTCTGGTTCAAACCTACACTGGCGAGGGTCGTCAAGCACTCCGTCTTCAAGCCCATCGAGCGCATCACATGCAGCATTGACGGCATTAGCCAGCAACGGCAATTTCGAACGAGGAATATAACTGGCCGTATCCCGAAGGGTCGCGAGCGAGTACCAAAGATGAGCACCCGCGTAAAAACGTGTCCAGTCGTTGGCGGGGTTTCCTGCAACGATTCCATCAAAATCATCGGGGTAACGCTGTGCTTCCATTAAGCCTTGCTGGCCGCCTTTTGAGCAGCCGACATAGTAGGAATATTTCGGTGCCTGGTTATAGAACAACGCAGTAATGGCTTTGCCATTAACTGCCGTCATGTGTAAAGCGCGGTGACCGAAATCGGTGACTAACTCAGGATGGCCTAGAGCCCACGATGCATCAAAAGAACCAGCGTCAGGTCGTACGTGACCTGTGTCGGTGCTAGCCACAACGTAACCTCGCTGGAGGGCGGCGGCCATACTGCTATAACCAATGACGCCGGCCATACCACCATTTCCAGATACGTGGAAGTTTCCGTTCCAGCCATTTAGCGGGAGCCAGACCTCAAAATTTATTGACGGAGATGTCGTACCAATTACTCGGCAGATTGTTGGGAGTTGCAGTGGGTCATTTAGACCAGGTGGGGTAAATGACCCGGCCTGAAGTATCGACGCGCTATTTATCGTGGTATCGGGGAGAACTGAGGAGGCGATTTCTTCACAGGTGGCAGCGTATGCAGGGGCGACCATGATCACGAAAATTGCGATCACGAAACTCAATAGTTTTACGAGTTTTCTGGTTGACGCGATGTAACGCTTATTCGCTAGTTGTCGTCCGATCATGATTTAACGATTAGATTGACTCGGATTGGTCTTTTCGGCAAGTAGAAATCGTGCGTAATTCAAACTGTTACCATATAGGGCTTTTACTCACATCAGATGCGATATTTACGAACGATGAGGCCAGAAACGATTCAGTTTTGTGTGTAACGGGTATTGCGTATCGGCGGGTTTTTCGGGTTGTAGCGGTTTCGGTGACTTTTTGTGTGGCTACGACTTATCCTGTGGCGCAGAGTCAGACACGGCCAACGGATAATCCTCCAACATCATTCGTCCAGAAGGTCGTTAGCGCAGAGCGAGTCGAGCAGGTACAGCTACCAGTCCTTGACGGGGATGTGCTCAATGACGCCGCGTGGTCTGACGCCGTGCCTGTGTCAGGATTTCTGCAAAGTACTCCTAATGAGGGGGAACCAGCCACCGAACGAACAGAAGTAAGGGTTATTTTTACGGAGGACACGGTTTATTTTGGTGTTGTGTGTTATGACCGCGATCCCTCGTCAATCATTATGAGCGATAGTCGGCGAGATTCGTCGATGAATGATGCTGATAGCTTTCAGATGGTGCTCGATACGTTTAACGATCAGCAAAATGGATTTGTTTTCGGCACGACACCTGCCGGCCAAGAATACGACGGACAGGTGGTGAACGAGGGAGCAGGTCGCGGTGGATTTCGCACGGGAGGTCAAGGCGGATTTTCTCGGGGTAGCGGTGGTGGCTTCAATCTCAATTGGGATGGTGCGTGGCAGGTCCGAACAGATGTTTCGGATATTGGGTGGAGTATTGAGTTTGCGATTCCTTTCCGCACTATTCGGTACAGCGATCAAGTGGACCAGGAATGGGGGATCAACTTTCAACGAACTATACGTCGGAGAAATGAGACGGCGTTTTGGGCGCCATTACCTAGGCAGTACAATCTTTATCGCGTATCTATGGCTGGACTGTTGACGGGTGTGCAGGCGCCTGTCGGTCTGTCACGGAACTTGCAGCTCACACCCTACGTAATCGGAGAGCTTGTGAAGCGAGATGCCGATGCGCGGAATACAACACTTGCGATTGGTGACTGGGGTGGTGACGTTAAGTACAGCGTCACATCGGGACTAACGCTTGACGCCACTTACAACACGGATTTCGCCCAGGTAGAGGTGGATAATCAGCAAATCAACCTCGATCGGTTCAATCTTCTTTTTCCTGAGAAGCGACCGTTTTTTCTAGAGAATGCAGGTTTATTTGCGGTCAATAATGCTGGGCCGGCGAGTGGTCGCAATCTGGGTCAGACGGAACTATTTTTTAGTCGTCGCATTGGCATTAGTGATTCCGGTGCCCAAGTCCCGATTCTTGCCGGTGCCCGTATGTCTGGAAAGATGACGAATAACACGACGGTCGGGTTACTTAATATGCAGACCGAAGCGGTCGATGGTCTTTCGACCGCGAATAATTTTACGGTGGCACGGATGCGTCGAGAGTTACCGAATCGATCGAGTTTCGGCGGGATTTTTGTGAACCGACAAGGCACAGGAAGTCTGGCACGGCCTGATGATTACAACCGGAGTTATGCGTTTGACGGGAGATGGGGAATCGGTCAGAACGGGACGGTTCAGGGTTTTGTCGGACGGACACAGACACCCGGGCGTACTGGGCGAGACCATGCTTTAAATTTGTCCGGTCAGTACGATTCAGAGATGTGGCGCGTTATTGGCGGTTATCAGGAAAACGGGGAAGACTTTAATCCTGAGGTTGGTTTTCTAAGGCGCCGAAACGGATTTCGTAAGTTTGATTTTGGGCTCAATAATACGTCCCGCCCTAACGGTTTTCTGGGGTTTCAAGAGTTGCGGCCTCATATGAGTTTTACCCGATTCTGGAACTTTGATGGTGTGATGGAAACCACGTATTTGCACAATCATTTTGACGGGGAATTTACAGACAGTTCGTCCGGGGGTGTGTCGTACGATATTCGGCAGGAGCGAGTATTTGAGGCGTTCAAGATCTCAGGAATTCAAGTGCTACCAGGACGTTATGATTTTGGCGAAACACAATGGTCGTTCCGTTATAACCGGTCGGCGCCGGTAAGTGCCAGCCTCAGCGTGGCCCATGGAGGTTTTTTTGGTGGCACACTCATGACAGTGCGGCCTTCGATTCGTGCGCGTTACAGCGAGACATTTAATATGTCGCTAAGTTATAGCCGGAACGCCATCGACCTCCCACTCGGCAACACTATTACAAACTTAACGAGCATTAGGGCGGCATATAATTTTTCCCCCAGAATTTTTGCCCAATCATTAGTGCAACACAATGACAGCGCTGATCTCTGGTCCGTGAATTTCCGTTTCGGCTGGTTGCAGGATGCTAATACCGGTCTTTTCTTGGTTTATAGCGAGACCGAGGGTATTGGCGACATCATTCCAAATGGCGCGGGGCGTAGCTTGATCCTAAAATATAGTTACCTCTTCGATGTTCTTGAATAACCGCAGTTAATAATCATTTGCACGTGCATAAACGTACGATCGGGCGGGTCGGGTTTTTATTCATAAGTTTGGCCTGTACCGTTTCCGCGCAGTCGCCAGTCGAACCCGCCGCGAACAGCATTGGGGTGATGTATCAACTCGATGCTGTACAAGTTGATACGCCACCGGTGATGGATGGTTTGGTACTTGAGGATTCCGCCTGGGGAACCGCAACGCCAGCTACAGGCTTTGTTCAGAGCACACCTAACGAAGGGGAATCAGCCAGTGAAAAAACAGAGGTACGAGTTGTTTTTACGGCGGATACGGTTTACTTCGGGGTTGTCTGCTACGACAGGGACCCGTCGTCGATCATTGTTCGTGATAGTCGCCGAGATTCGTCCATGAATGAAGCTGATAGCTTTCAGCTTGTGCTAGATACATTCTCGGATCAACAGAATGGCTTTGTTTTTGGGACGACGCCAGCCGGTCAGGAATATGACGGACAAGTAATTAATGAAGGCGGAAGCCGAGGGGGATCTCGCCGAGGAGGGCGCGGCGGGTTTTCTCGAGGGACTGCCGGCGGTTTTAATGTGAATTGGGATGGTGCGTGGCAAGTGCGCACAGCGATTTCTGAGATCGGGTGGAGTGCTGAGTTTGCGATACCGCTTCGAACGATTCGATATCCGGTTCGTGCAGAGCAGGTATGGGGTGTGAATTTCCAAAGAAATATACGCCGGAGAAATGAAACGGCATATTGGTCGCCTGTCCCTCGGCAATACAATTTGTACCGAGTCTCGATGGCTGGACAACTCATGGGTATGGAGACGCCGATTGGAATGGCCAGTAACCTTCAAATTACCCCGTACGTTATCGGGGAGGCAGTAGCGCGTGATGCCGAACCCACTCGTGGACCGGTCGCTTCGGGTGATTTTGGTGCTGACCTTAAGTACAGCGTGACATCTGGTCTTACGCTGGATGGCACTTACAACACTGACTTTGCGCAGGTGGAAGTCGATGATCAGCAACTGAACTTGGATCGCTTTAACCTTTTTTTCCCGGAAAAAAGGCCGTTTTTTCTGGAAAACGCTGGCGTGTTTTCGGTTAACAATGCCGGCGCCGCTGGTCGCGACCTCGGACAAACAGAACTCTTCTTTAGTCGTCGTATCGGGATTAGCGATTCTGGCGCGCAAATCCCTATCCGTGCCGGTGCTCGGCTGTCAGGGAAAGTTTCAGACACGGTGACAGTTGGGGTGCTCAACATGCAGACGGAAGGACTTGAGGGCATTTCACCAGCGAATAATTTTACGGTCGCTCGTATGCGGCGTGATTTACCAAACCGTTCGAGTATCGGCGGTCTGTTCGTAAACAGGCAGGCAACGGGCCCGCAGTCGCTTTCGACTGACCATAACCGCACCTACGCTGTTGATGGTCGGTTAGGAATTGGGGAGAACGGGATTGTTCAAGGATTTGTCGGTCGGACTCAGACTCCCGGTCGAACTGGTCGTGATCATGCATTGAACCTGTCGGCGACCTACAACTCAGAAGTGTGGCGTGTCGTATCCGGTTATCAGGAAAATGGTGAAGATTTTAATCCTGAAGTCGGCTTCGTACGTCGGACTGGGTTTCGGAAATACGATGTTGGTATCTACCACACGTCTCGTCCCCAAGGATTTCTTAAGTTTCAAGAGTTGCGGCCGCATGCCAGTTT